>JAZRHB010000114.1:0-21411 GCA_045644605.1 Clostridia bacterium | reverse complement strand
ACCTTTGATAGCTGCTTCAATTTCTTCAATTGCCTGATAGATAACTCTGTAAAGTCTTACGTCAACTTTCTTATCCTGTGCAGATTCCATAGCACCATTTGTAGGTCTTACGTTGAAGCCGACAATAATAGCGTATGATGCATCCGCAAGCATTACGTCAGATTCGTTTACTGCACCTACTGCGCCGTGGATAATGTTAATTCTTACTTCTTCATTTGTAAGCTTAAGAAGTGACTGTTTAACCGCTTCAACAGAACCCTGAACGTCAGCCTTTACGATGATATTAAGGTCTTTTACTTCACCCTGATTAATCTGGTTAAAGAGGTCATCAAGAGAAACAAGTTTTCTTGAGTTCTGCTCTTCCTCTTTGAGCTTGAATTTACGTGCTTCAACAACATTTTTAGCCATTCTTTCATCATCAACACAGTAAAGTGTATCCCCGCCTTCCGGAACATCGGAAAGACCAAGAATTTCAACTGGTGTTGACGGACCTGCTGATGTAATTTTTCTGCCTTTATCATCTGTCATTGCACGAACTTTACCAATTGATGTTCCTGCAACAACAAAATCGCCTGCTTTAAGAGTACCATTCTGAACAAGAATTGTCGCAACCGGACCCTTGGATTTATCAAGTCTTGATTCGATAACCGCACCTTTGGCATTTCTGTTCGGATTAGCTTTAAGCTCTTTCATATCCGCAACAAGAAGTACCATTTCAAGAAGGTTTTCAATACCGTCGCCTGTGAGTGCTGAAACAGGCACACATATTGTATCTCCGCCCCAATCTTCAGGAAGAAGATCATATTCTGTAAGCTCCTGTTTAACTCTGTCCGGATTAGCTGTTGGTTTATCCATTTTGTTGATTGCAACAATAACAGTTACACCTGCAGCTTTTGCGTGGTTGATAGCTTCAACTGTCTGCGGCATAATACCGTCATCGGCAGCAACAACAAGAATTGCAATATCTGTTACTTGCGCACCACGGAGTCGCATTGCTGTGAACGCTTCGTGACCCGGTGTGTCAAGGAATGTAATTATTCTGTCATCAACTTTAACACTGTATGCACCGATATGCTGGGTAATACCGCCTGCTTCGCCTTTTGTTACCTGTGTTTTTCTGATAGAGTCAAGGATTGATGTTTTACCATGGTCAACGTGACCCATTACAACAACAACCGGCGGACGAGGCAGCAATGTGGACGGGTCATCTTCAACATCGTTGAAGAGAATGTCTTCCTGTGTTACAATGATTTCACGTTCAACTTCCGCACCCATATCTTCTGCAACAAGAGATGCCGTATCAAAGTCAATAACGTCATTTATTGATGCCATAATGCCGAGAATCATAAGCTTCTTTATTACTTCTGCGGCAGCTTTTTCCATTCTTTCGGCAAGTTCAGAAACAGTAATTTCATCCGGAATAAGAACGTGGATTTTTTCTTCTTTCTGTTTAACCGGTTTCTGTATTTTTTCAAAATTTTCGGGTTTGTCTTTTTTATTATTTTTGCCGCCCTTTTTGATTTTCTGTTTGCCCTGAGCAGAATCATCCATATCCGGAAGGATATCCTGAATTCTATCTGCTTCGTCATATTTTTTAAGGTCTACGGCATTAGCTCTTGTATCAACGTGTCTTGATGTTCTTTCAGGTTTTTCTTCTTTTTCTTCCGGCACAGTTTCTTCTATAACTTCCGGTTTTTCCTTTTTCTTTGCCGGTTTTTCTTCTTTTATCGGTTCGGGTGCTTTTCTTTCCATATCAATCGGAGAACCGTCGTCAAACTTTTGGGTAAGTATTTCAACAAGCAAATTGAGCTGATCATCCTCAAGACTGCTTGTTGTTGATTTCTTTTCTATACCAAAATCTTTAAGTAATGCTATTATTTCTTTACCTGAAATATTAAATATCTTACCAAGCTCACTTATTTTTATTTTAGCCATTTAAATCTCCTCCATTTCTTCTGCGCATTTTAGTATTCCGTGTGCAAAGTTTTCATCCGTAATACAAACAAGCGATAATTCCTTATAGCTTACTGCTTTGCCAAGCGCGCGTTTGTCAAACACAAGCATATATTTTACCTGATTTTTTTCTGCAAATCCGATAAATTTTTCTTTCGTGGCATCCCCGCAATCTTCTGTTATTATAAGAAGCTTTGCTTTGCCGCTTTTTATTGCATATTCAGCTTGCGTTGCGCCGCAGGCACAGTTTCCTGAACGCCGGCACAGTCCTATAAGTCTTAATGCTTTTTCGTTATTCACTCTGTATCACCTTTTCAAGTGTATTATAAACTTCGTCGGGAACGCTCGTTGCAAATGAACGTTCAATGCGCTTTCCTTTTCTGGCGGATGAAATACATTTTTCATTTTTGCAAACATAGCATCCTCTGCCGTTTGCTTTGCCGCCAATATCAACAGATATTTCTCCCGATGCGGTTTTGACAACACGTATAAGTTCGTGCTTTTCTTTCATTTGCCCGCATACTATACATTTTCTGTTAGGTACCTTTTTTATCATTATTATTCACCATCAGCTTCTGATTTTCCGCTTTTGATATCAATCTTCCATCCGGTAAGTCTTGCTGCAAGCTTTGCGTTAAGACCTTCTTTACCGATTGCAAGAGAAAGCTGGGATTCATCAACAATAACTTCCGCTTCTTTTCTGCCTTCTTCAAAAGCTACCTGGTTAACCGTTACGCTGATTGCTTTTGCAGGAGAAATTGCAGCTGCAATAAATTCTTCCGGATTTTCGCTGTATTTAACAATATCAACTTTTTCTCCGCCAAGTTCTTCAACAACAATATTAACTCTGTTACCGTGAGTTCCTACGCATGCACCTATCGGTTCAACATCAGCATCATTTGAAAGAACTGCAATTTTGCTTCTTACCCCTGCTTCACGGGATACGGATTTGATTTCAACAATTCCTTCTTTGATTTCAGGAACTTCTCTTTCGAAAAGTTTTGAAACAAGTTCAGGTGCTGTTCTTGAAACCTGAACATAAGGTCCTCTCGGTGTATTATTGATATCCGCCACAAAAACAGTAAGTTTCTGTCCGTGTGTATATGCTTCACCCGGTGTCTGTCCTTTTGACGGAATATGTGCTTCAACTTTACCGATGTTTACAATTACGTTGTATCTCGGTTTTGCATCTGCTTTTACTATACCGTCTTTTGGACGGAATTCCACTCTTTCAATTCTATCAACGGTGCCGTTTATGATATCGCCTGTTGAAATGTTGAAATCGCGGATAAGCTGTTCTCTTTCAGCTTCTCTGATTTTCTGAAGTATAATCTGTTTTGCTGTCTGTGCTGCAATATGTCCAAAGTTTTTCGGCAAAATTTCTATTTCAAGAGTGTCGCCTACTTTTGCTCTTGCTTTGATTTTCTTTGCATCTTCAAGAAGAATTTCCGATGTTTCAGATTCTTCGTTATATTCTTCCACAACAAGTTTTTTTGCAATAACTTTTACGTTACCGCCGTTGTCATCCATGCGGATTTCAATTTCAGTATCCTTATCTTCCTTGTAGTTTTTCTTGTACGCGTGTACAAGTGCTGTTTTAAGTGCATCAAGGATATAATCCTTTTTAATGCCTTTATCCTTTTCTAATGAAGCAAGAGCTTCGCCAAATTCGTTTTTCATTTTTTCTATTCCCCCTTATTAAAATTCAAAATGTATATTTACGCTGCCCACAGCTTTTTTATCAAACACAATTGTTTCGCCGTTTACGTCAAGAATAATCTTCCCGTCCGCATATCCGGAAAGTGTTCCGATATGCTTTTTACTGCCGTTTATCGGAGAATAAAGACTTACCTCAACACTGCTTCCGATATATTTTTCAAAGTGCCAGTCTTCCGTAAGCTTTCTTTCAACACCCGGAGAAGATACTTCAAGAATATATTTTTCTTCAATAAAATCATCCTTATCAAGCAGGTTATTCACCGCTCTGCTGATATCCTCACAATCAGTTATTGAAATGCCGTCTTCTTTATCGGCATAAATTATAAGATGTTTATCCGGACCTTCTTTTACAAATTCAACCGCATAGATGTAGCAGCCGAAATCCTCCGCAACAGGAGAAGCAAGGTCATAAACCCTCTTTTCTGTTTTATTCATAGAATGCACCACCTTTTTAACTAAAATGAGTGGACTTTTTCAAGCCCACTCATTACCCTAATGTTATCATCATAGTTATTATAACACAACTTCTAAAAAATAGCAATACTTTTTTTAAATTTATTTATTTTCCTTCAATATTTCTTTTTACACGGATATCTTCACCAATAAACTTAAGGATATTGAAATCCGTAAGTCTTGAAAAAATACGTGCTGAATATGTATTTTTAAGTTCACTCATATTCAGGTTTGTATTTATTATCATTTGTTTACCAGAAATAAGTCTTGCATTTAAAATATCAAAAAACGATGCTGTTGTATACTGATTTACATTTTCACTGCCAAGGTCATCGATTATAAGAAGATCAACCTCGTATACCCATTTACTTTGTTGTTTAAGTTCTTCATCTGCTGAAAAGGCGCTGTCTGTCAGCATTGTAAAAAGCTCTCGTGCAGTATAATACATAACACTTGCACCTTTTTTTGCAATCTCGTTTGAAACAGCAGAAGTCACAAAGGTTTTACCAAGTCCGGTATTGCCGAAAAAAAGCATATTCTTATTTCCCGGTTTATTAAAGTTTTCAATAAATTCCACGCAGGCAGCAAGAATATTATTCATCTGCATACGAGGATTATTTCCTTCTTCATCTGATTTGTTGGGGTAATAGTTTATATCAAAATCATCAAAAGTTAGTTTCGAAAGCGATGGAGCAATATTGGAGTTCTGAAGTGTTATTTTAATAAGTTCATTTTTAAAACATTCGCACATTTCGCCATCTACTGCGCCTGTGTCTTTACATTTATTGCACGCATATACATTTGTCATATAATCTTCTGCAAATCCTGCTGATTCAAGAAGCTCTTTTCTTTCCGCTTTAAGTCTTGCCGTATTTTCTTTTATTTCGGCAATTGCTGCATCAACATCTGCTCTTCCGGAAAGAGCAAGTTTCGTAATACGAAGACCTGTGGTTTCAATTTCCCTATCTATTTCACGCACTCGGGGTAATTTTGCATAAACCTCTTCCCTGCGGGATGCAAGCCTTCTTCTTGCAATCACTCGTCTTTCAGCAAATTCACTTTTAACAGGTTCGTAAACCGATTTATTGTATATCATTTTTTCACATCCTTATTTTTGCCAAGCGCTCTTGCTTCAAGTGCCGCATAATCAAAATCGCCGTTTTCAAAATCACAATCGTTTTTCGTACGTTTACTCTGCGGTTTCCTTAAGTTTTTATATTCATTAGCCTGCTGCGGTGTCTTGATTCCGTTTTCGTGCCAATCAGCAAGTATTTTATCCATATACCTAACCGAAAGCTTGCCCGTATTTACAACCGTTATGTCATACGCATAGGCTATAAGCTCAACCGACATATTCATTTGTTCAATCCATGCTCCGATATATTTTTCTTCGGTTGGTGTAAATGCTCTGTCACATATGCCAAATACGGATTTGACTTTATTAAGCTTATTGTTATAACGCTCCATTTTTCTGATATGCTTTTCTGTGCGTTCAAGGGTATCTATCCCCTTATCAACCCAGTCCTGCGCCGTTTTTTCAATCTGGCGCATACTTTTTTTGCCGATTTTTACACAATACATAAGAAGCATCGGTATTACATCTGCCGGCAATCTGTAATAATCATATAAGCTGTAGATTACATTTATATCTGTCGAGCTTAAATGTTTGCCAAGAATTTTTTCAGAAACAGCAAACATCTCTTTAAGTTCCATACTTTCAGCTGCACAGGAATAAATTTCGTTTGCGGTATAAACCGGTTTTGTTTCCGGTTTAAGTTCCTGCTTTGCTGATTTTTCCTGAAACTCAATATCAAACTCTGTTCTATCTTTACTCTTATATGTAATTCTGACAAGCCCTTGCGATTCCCAATATTCCCACGCACGGATTACATCTGACAAAAGCATGGAAAGCTCATTTGCAAACTCTGCCGGAGGCATATATTTATCAGTTTCGCACTGAGAAAGTCCAAGCAGATATACTTTAACAAAACTGCCATCTGCCGAACACAAATATTTATCTATAAAGCTTTTCGGAATTGCAATTGTCCCCACATCCGATTTTACCTTTGAATAGGCCATTTTTACCCCTCACATTTACTTTTCTTCCATTTAATAATTATTATAACCACAGAAACGATTATGCAAATACCTGCAATAACCTGTGAAATACGCAGGCTTCCAAGCATAAGACTGTCTGTACGCATTCCTTCAATCCATACCCTGCCAAGTCCATACCAAAAAACATATGCCCAAAGGAAAAATCCGTCAAATGGTTTTTTCCTGCGGAGCAGGTGAAGAATTACAAATCCCGTTATATTCCAAAGTGATTCGTATAAAAACGTAGGATGATAACAGAATGTTCCCGAAGTTTCAACAATGCTCATTCTCCATGGCAAATTTGTGATTCCCCCGTGTGCTTCAGCATTTACAAAGTTACCGAATCTTCCTATTGCCTGTCCTATAAGAATTGCCGGAGCGACAATATCTGCAACCTTATAAAAGTTAAATTTTTTAAGCTTGCAATATATAAGACCTGTAGCAAATCCGCCGATAAGTCCGCCGTAAATGGCAATACCTCCATCCCATATTGCAATCATTTTAAGAAAATCACCGGCATAGTCCGACCATTTAAACGCAACAAAATAAATTCTGGCACAGATAATTGCAACAGGCACACAAAGAAGCACCAAATCTGTAACCGTATCTTTAGGAAAACCAACACGCTTTTCCTGCGACAGTGCATACCACAACGCAAGTGCAAAACCAACCGCTATTATAATACCGTACCAATATATATCTTTACCAAAAAGGTTGAATGCAACAGAATTTATATTAAATTCAAGTCCAAGCCCTGGGAAACCTACTATGTTTGTCTTTAAAAACTGCATATTGTTCCATCTCCAATACTTCTATTATACTATCTCTTGTCGTTTTATGTCAAGGTGCTACTTTTTTATGGAGTGTTTATATTCCGTAGGTGTTAAATTATACTGCTTTTTAAAGAGTTTCGAGAAATAATGTACCGAATTGAACGCCAACATTGATGCAATCTCTGTAAAAGAATACTTTCCGAGTCTTATATATTCTTTCGCTTTATCAAGCTTTTCTTTCGCAATATATTCAACCAGATTTATCCCTACGTCTTTTTTGAAAACTGTCGATAAATATGATGCATTAACCGATATCTGCCTTGCAATCTCGGCAACAGAAATATGTTCATGCAGATGCTGACGAACATATTCCTTTACATATGTACAGATATTGTGTTCTATATAATCCTTTGAAGTATCAGGAGCATTGGTAAGAAGATTTTCAATTTTTCTCATCCTTATAAGGCGTATGATTATTTCCTTAAGATAACATTTAATCATATCCTCACTGTGAATACGCATTGATTCTCTTTCGTTTTCAATTTTTTCGAAAAGCTTTTTTATACTGCTGTCTGCTTTGAATTTAAAGTTTTCAAACAGTTCCTGTTCCGGGTAATCCATACCATACGAAATCGTTACGTAACACGGAGCAACACCATCATCAGCATACTGTTCGTGCCACTGTCCCGGTGTGAAAAGCATAATTTCCCCCTGCGACAATGTTATGTTTTGACGGTCACCTTCTTTTCCCGTTACATTATGAATATATCCTTTGTCAACGTACGTAATTTCCCAGAAATCGTGAGATTCGCCTTTGAACTTAAATCCTATCTCTTTTTCCTGATATTTAAGTGAATAGATAAAATCAACATTAATTGACGGGTTTATTCCCATCGGTCTGTCACCCGGTGCAAGTTCTATATACTGTGGCCAAAGACCATCTGTTGCAAATGAAACTGTAGCACGGGTAAGTAGAGGCGCAACAAAAAAATACACACCTTTGTTTATACTTACTGTTTTGTCAAGCAGGAACATCTGCAGATTTGCAAAGTCAAGCCCGGCATACAAAACCGCGGTTCCGTTGAAAACATCAATAACCGTGTTTGTTTCTTTATTCATATAAATTCCAAGCACCTGTTTTTCATAAACATCTCTATGCTTAATAAGACGGTATCCGTGCTTGCGCATTGCATCATCAAGCCCGCCGTCTATTATTTCACCATATTTACGAAAATCAGATCCCGTCAGTTTTTCAAGCATTTCTTTCACCTAAAGTCAATTTATAATAATATTATACAATAAAAGTATAAACTTTGTAAAGATTTTTGTAAATACATATTTGAAATTTCATGATATATTTGTTATAATAGAATATATATGATATGTTTACATAGGGGGTTTTATAATATGAAATCAATTATTCTTGCCGCCGGCAAAGGGAAAAGACTATTATCCGAAGAATTCAACGCACCAAAGGTACTACGCAAAGCAAATAATAAATCTTTGATAGAATATGTTATTGCCAACACCGATTTTATACCGAAAAACGATACAATTATTGTTGTCGGATATAAAAAAGAAATGGTAATGGAGCAGCTTGGCAGCGGATATACATATGCTGTTCAGGAAGAACAGAAAGGAACCGGTCACGCGGTTATGATGGCTGCGGGCGAATTTGAAAATTATGACGGCGACGTTATTATTCTTTATGGCGATATGCCACTTTTAAAAAAATCCACATATCAGCAGCTTATTGATGCTCATGCTTCTTCCGGCGCTGATTGCACAATCCTTACTTCCGTAACCGATGATAAGCTTGCATACGGCAGAATAATCCGTACAAACGGCGAAATCACAGATATAGTTGAGGAAAAAGACTGCACACCGCAGCAGAAAGAAATCAAAGAACTCAATGTTGGAGTTTATGTATTCAAAGCGCGCCTTTTGTTTGATAATTTAAGCAAGCTTAAAAACAACAACACACAGGGTGAATATTACCTTACAGATATACCAAAAATCCTTATTGAAGATGGAAAAAAGGTTTCATCCTTTACTACATATGACAAATATGAAATTATTGGAGTCAACACTCCTGACGATCTAGCGTTTGTTGAAACGTTATTAAAAGAAAGTGGGAACAACAATGATTAAGTTTGGAACAGGTGGATGGCGGGCAATAATCGCCGACGAATTTACAAAAGAAAATATCAGACTTCTTGCGCAGGCGGTTTCAAATAAAATGCTTGCAGAAGGAGCAAAGGAAATAGTTATTGGTTTTGACAGACGATTTTTGTCCGATGTTGGTGCAAAATGGGCGGCAGAAGTTTTTGCCGGAAACGGCATTACCCCTATGGTAATTGATAAAAATGCTCCTACTCCGCTTATTATGTTTGCTGTTAAATATTACAATTATCAGTACGGTATGTCTGTAACAGCAAGCCACAACCCCGCCATTTACAATGGTATTAAAATATTTACTACAGGCGGCAAAGATGCTGACCAGAGCGTTACAAAAATTATTGAAGACCTTGTCGAGCAGGTTACCGAAATCAAAGCTATCGAATATGATGTTGCGCTCCGCGAAGGCAAAATCAGAATTATCGAACCATTTAATGATTATATTGACAGCGTTCTTGGAATGCTTGATTTAAAAGCTGTAAGAAACCGCAATTTAAAGGTTCTTCTCGACCCGATGTTTGGTGTTTCAAAAACATCCCTTCAGACAATTCTTCTTACCGCACGTTGTGAAGTTGATATTATAAACGACCGTCACGATACACTTTTCGGTGGACGTCTCCCTTCTCCGTCATCAGCTACACTGGCAAGACTTTATGATTTGGTTAAAGAAGAAAAATACGACATCGGTATCGCAACAGACGGTGATGCCGACAGAATCGGTATTATAGATGAGTTCGGCAGATTTATTCATCCAAACGAAATTATGCTTCTCCTCTACTATTACCTTACAAAATTCAAAGGCTGGAGAGGCGACGTTGTAAGAAACCTCGCAACTACCCATATTCTTGATAAAATTGCCGAAGATTATGGTCAGAAATGCCACGAAGTTCCTGTTGGTTTTAAATACATAAGTTCAAAAATGGAAGAAACCGATGCTATTATCGGCGGTGAATCCAGCGGTGGTCTTACAATTAAAGGTCATATCAAAGGGAAAGACGGTATTTTTGCCGCAGCACTCCTTGTTGAAATGATGTGTGTTACACACAAAAGTCTTTCCACAATTCTTAAAGATATTTATGCTAAATACGGATATATGGTAATGTCCGAAGCCGGTTTCTCTTTCTCTCACGAGAAGAAAACCGAGATTATGAAACTTTTGTTTGAAGACAAACAGGTGCCTGCATTTGCAGAAGAAATTGAAAAAGTAAGTTATATGGACGGAATTAAGGTTTATTTCAAAAACGGCGGATGGATTATTGCACGTTTCTCCGGTACAGAACCGCTTATCCGCATATTCTGTGAAATGCCGTCAATGGAAATGGCAAAACAGATATCAGATGAAATGATATTGTTCCTTGGTTTATAATACGAAAGGTAGTGAAATTATGAAAGTTTTAGTAACAGGCGGTTGTGGATTTATTGGTTCACACATAACAGATTTTCTTATAAATGCCGGTCACGAGGTTGCCGTTGCGGACAACCTTTCTACCGGAAACTTAAACAATCTCAACAAAAAAGCAAAGTTTTATGAAGTTGACATACTTTCTCCTGAATTTGAAGATGTTTTTAAAGATTTCGGACCGGAAGTTGTATATCACGAAGCTGCACAGATTGATATCCAGAAGTCTATCAAAGATACTTTTTTTGATGCAAAAACCAATGTTCTCGGAACAATTTGCGTTCTTGAAATGGTTGCAAAATACAACGTTAAAAAAATTATTTACGCATCTTCCGCCGCAGTTTACGGCAATCCTCAGTATCTGCCGGTTGATGAAAAACACGTTGTTGCACCAATGTCTTTCTACGGAATTTCAAAACACACTCCTGAACATTACATAAAAACGTATTCCGATATTCACGGTTTCAAATATACCGTACTCCGTTACGCTAATGTATACGGTCCACGTCAGGACCCGAAAGGTGAAGGCGGCGTTGTTTCTATATTTACAAATAAATTCATTGCCGGCGAGTCCCCTACTATTTTCGGTGACGGAAAACAGACACGCGACTTTGTTTATGTAAAAGATATTGCAGGTGCAAACCTTGCGGCAATTGATAAAGGTGACAACGAAATTATCAACGTTTCTACAAACATTCCTACAACTGTTAATGATATCAGCGATTCTATGAAAAGAGCCGGAAACTTTGATATTGAAGTACTTTACGGACCTGCCCGAGTTGGTGATATTGACCACAGTTACCTTGATAATACAAAAGGTATTGAGCTTCTCGGTTTCAAATTCAAGTATTCACTTGATGAAGGTCTTAAAGAAACTGTTGATTATTACAAAGAATTGGCATCTGAATAATAAGGTGATATAAATGCTTTTAAAAAATGCTTTCGTATTTACCGAAAACTGCAAATTTGAAAAAGTTAATATTAAAATCGAAAACGGCAAAATTACTGAAATCGGAACAAACCTTACTGATAGTGATGTTATGGATTTAACCGGCAAACATATAATTCCGGGACTTGTTGATATTCATACACACGGCGCAGTAGGCACAGATACAATGGACAGTGATTTTGATTTGGAAAAATGGCAGAAATATTTGTTATCAAATGGTGTAACAACATTCTTCCCCACTACTGCAAGCCAGTCTGATGAAAATATTTGCTCCACACTTGCAAGGCTTGCCGATAATGATAATATTGTCGGTATCAACCTTGAAGGACCGTATATTAACGTATCCAAACGTGGTGCACACAACGAAAAAACAATCCGTCCTGCCGATATAAACGAAATGAAAAAATATATTGATATTTCAGGCGGTAAAATCAAAATAACAACTGTTGCTCCCGAAATAGACGGCAATATGGATTTTATAAAAGAGCTTAAAAAGGATGGCAGGGTTGTTATTTCTGCAGGTCACAGCAGTGCTGCTGCCGATACTGCAGTAGCTTCATTTAAAGCAGGTGTTACCAATCTTACGCATACGTTTAATGCAATGAACGGACTTCTTCACAGAGAGCCGAATCTTGTTGGTGCGGCACTTGCAAACGATAACGTTACCTGCGAGGTTATTTCCGACGGAATACACCTTCATCCGCTTGTTGTTCTTATGCTTTATAAGCTACTAGGTAGTGACCGAATGGTACTTATTTCGGATTCTATGGCGGCTGCCGGACTTGCCGATGGCAACTATGCACTTGGCGGCGGCAGTATGAAAGTAGTTGTTAAAGATTCTGTTGCAAGAACGCTTGACGGTGCTATTGCAGGAAGCACGAAAAACCTTATGCAGATGGTAAAATGTGCAATTGAATTTGGTATTCCTAAAGAAGATGCAATAAAAATGGCTACTATAACTCCTGCAAAGGTAGTAGGTATTGATAAAGCTTGCGGAAGCATTTCCGCAGGAAAGGCGGCAGACCTTGTAATCTGCGACGAAGCTTTAAATGTCATTAATACATTTAAAGATGGTATTTTGGTGTAACCAGGATTTCCCGTTTACATATAGTTTAAATTTTCCCATTTTTTCTCTTTATTTAGTTTCGGAGAGTGAGTTTTCACTCTCCACTTTTTTTGCATAAAAAAACTGCGGACAAACCGCAGTTTTATAATATATATGACTTATTTATCAAGGATGTTTAAGAATCTGCCGTATGCTTCGGTCCACGCTTCGTGGTTTTCAGGTATATATTCAACAGTATCAAACGAATTTTTAACAACTTTTCTTGCTTCTTTAAGGTCTTTTATTTTACCAAGTGCAGTAAGCTGCATAAGTGCATTTCCAAGGCTTGTTGCTTCAACCGGACCTGCAACAACACGTTTACCTGTTGCATTGGCAATAAACTTACATACCATAGTATCTTTGATACCGCCGCCAATCATATGGATTGTATCAAGTTTCTTGCCTGTTGCTTCTTCAAGCGCTTTTATTGTATAAGAACATTTCATTGCAAGACTCTGAGCTATTGTTCTTATGATTTCGCCTTCTGTCTGCGGAACACTCTGTCCTGTTTTTTCACAGAATTCTCTTATTCTTCTCGGCATATTTCCCGGACCTGCAAACGCCATATTATCAGGATCGATAAATGATACCAGTTCCGGTGCCTGCCAAGCCGCATTTTCAAGGTCTGCAAAGCTGAAGTCTTTACCCTCTCTCTGCCACTGACGTCTGCTTTCCTGAATAATCCAGAGTCCCATAATATTTTTAAGGAATCGGATTGTATCGTTAACACCGCCTTCATTTGTGATATCAAGTTCAAAGGTTTTTTCGTTGATAAGCGGCCCCCCAAGTTCAACACCCATAAGTGCCCATGTACCGCTACTGATATATGAATAGTCATAATCACCATCAACAGGTACGCTTGCAACTGCAGATGCTGTATCGTGAGAACCAATTGCAATTACCGGAATTTTGTTTACTCCGAGTTCTTCGCAAAGCTCGTCTGTCAAATAACCGATAATTTCGCCGGGTTTTACGATTTCGCAGAAGATATCTGACGGGATACCCATTTTATCCATAAGCTCTTTATCCCACTGTTTTTCGTAAGGATTAAGAAGCTGTGATGTTGAAGAAATTGTGTATTCGTTCTTCATTTCTCCTGTAAGGAAATAGTTGAATATATCCGGCGTGAACAGAAGTTTATCCGCAATTTTAAGTACCGGTTCATCATTTTTCACCATTGAAAGAAGCTGGAATATTGTATTGAAGAAATTAAACTGAATACCTGTACGTTCAAAAATGTATTTTTTACCTACAAGCTCATCAGCATATTCAATCATTCCGTCTGTTCTTTCATCACGGTAATGATACGGGTTTGAAATAAGGTTTCCGTTTTTGTCAAAAAGACCGAAGTCTACACCCCACGTGTCAATACCAATGGATTCAATATCCTTATGTCCGTCATTGATTGTTTTTAAAATGCCCTGTTTGATTTCGTGGAACAGACGGAGTATGTCCCATCTGAATGTTTTTCCTACAAGCACCGGGTCGTTTGAAAATCTGTGCATTTCTTCCATTGTTACTTTATTTCCATCAAATTCGAAAAGCATTGCTCTTCCACTTGATGCGCCAAAGTCAAAAGCAAGTATTTTTGAAGTATTAGCCATGATTTTCTCTCCTCTCTTTATTTACCGTATCTTGATGCAAGTTCTTCGTAAACTTCTGCCCAGGTAAGTCCTTTGTTTACCATAAGAACAGACAAGTGATACATAAGGTCTGCAATTTCATATCTGATTTCGCCAGTGCCTTCATTTTTTGCGCCGATGATTACTTCACTTGTTTCTTCACCGACTTTTTTAAGTATTTTATCTATACCTTTATCAAGAAGATAGTTTGTATAAGAACCCTCTTTCGGGTTGTTTTTCCTGTCAACAACTACATTGTAAACTTCCTGCAAGATAGCTGCATCTGCCTTTTCGTTATTATCAACAATTTCGCCGTTTTCAACCTTTCTGTAAAAACAGGTGTCATTTCCTGTATGACATGCCGGGCCGGCAGGCTCTGCTTTAATGATAAGGCAATCGGCATCACAATCTACAAGAATGTTTTTTACATTAAGGAAATTGCCCGATGTTTCGCCTTTTACCCAAAGAGATTGTCTGCTTCTGCTGAAGAATGTAGCTTTTCCTGTTTCAACAGTTTGTTCAAGAGACTGTCTATTCATATATGCAACCATAAGAACTTTATTGGATGCATAGTGCTGAACAACTGCAGGAACAAGACCTTTCTCATCAAATTTAATTTCATCATAAAACATTTTAAGTGCCCCCTTATATTCTAACCTCAATATTTTCGTTTTTAAGATACTTTTTCAAATCCATAATTTCCATTTCTTTATAATGGAACAAGGATGCCGCAAGCGCCGCATCAGCTTTTCCTCTTGTAAACACATCTTTAAAATGCTCAAGCTTTCCCGCACCGCCGGATGCAATTACCGGAATATCAAGTTCGGAAGAAATTTCGCTTGTAATATCAATATCATATCCCTCTTTTGTACCGTCGGCATTCATACTTGTAAGAAGTATTTCCCCCGCGCCGAGACTTTGCACCTTTTTTGCCCATTCAACCGCATCAAGTCCTGTGTTTATGCGGCCTCCGTTTATGTACACGTCATATCCGCTTGCACTTTCACGTTTTTTTACGTCAATTGCAACAACTACGCACTGACTGCCGAATTTAAGTGCCGCTTCGGTTATTAGTTCCGGAGTTTTAACTGCCGAAGAGTTAATTGATATTTTATCAGCACCTTCTTTAAGAATATCGCGGAAATCGTGGACTGTTCTTATTCCACCGCCTACCGTAAACGGAATAAACACTTTTCTTGCGGTTTCACGCACCACGTCAAGAAGTATTCCTCTTGCATCTGAGCTTGCCGTTATATCAAGAAAAACAAGTTCGTCTGCACCAGCTTTATCATACATCTGCGCAATTTCAACGGGGTCTCCCGCATCACGTAAATTTACAAAATTAACACCCTTTACTACCCTGCCGCCGTGAACATCAAGGCAAGGAATAATACGTTTTGAAAGCATTATGCTACCACCTTTTTAATACCTTTTCCAGATCCACTCTGCCGTCGTATATCGCTTTTCCTACAATTGCTCCTGATACACCGCATTTTTCAAGATTTTCAAGGTCTTTTTCTTCGCTTACACCGCCGGATGCAATAACATCCATACCCGTTTTTTCAAGCATTTCTTTCATTGCTTCAAGGTTTGGTCCTTTAAGCATTCCGTCGGTTGCAATATCAGTATAAATAACGGTTTTTATACCGAAACTTTTCATTTTAAGAGCAAGGTCAATTGCTGAAACATTTGACACTTCAATCCAGCCTTCAACGGCTACCATACCGTCTTTAGCATCGATTCCAACAACTACTCTGTCACCGAATTTTTCTGCCGCTTCTTTTGCAAAATCAGGATTTTTAACCGCCGCTGTACCAAGAATTACTCTTGAAACGCCAAGCGAAAGAACATATTCAACATTTTCCATTGTTCTTATTCCGCCGCCAAGCTGAACGGGAACACCCTTCGCCGCTTCGCAAATGCTTTTAATTGCATCTGCATTTGTGGTTTTGCCGTCTTTTGCACCGTCAAGGTCAACCATATGTATAAATTTTGCGCCTTTTTTTACAAATTCTTTCGCCATATCACCAGGGTTTTCACTGTATACGGTTACCTTACCGAAATCCCCCTGACGAAGACGCACACATTTACCATCTTTCAAATCTATTGCCGGATATATAATCAAGTTAATCTTCCTTTCACATTTTTGCAAAGTTTTCAAGCATTTTAAGTCCCGCACTGCCGCTTTTTTCCGGATGGAACTGCACCGCATACACGTTATTTTTATTTACTGCAATATCAAGCTCGTCGCCGTATGTTACGGATGCAACCGAATCTTCAGCGTTTTCGGGTGATGCGTAATATGAATGAACAAAATATACAAATTCGCCATCTTTAATGCCGTCAAAAAGTTTGCAGTCACGTTTGAATTTAAGGTTATTCCAACCCATCTGCGGAATTTTTAGGTCAGCCGATTTGATTTTTATTATTTTACCTTTAAAATAGCCAAGACCTTTTATGCCCGGAGTTTCTTCACTTTCTTCAAACAAAAGCTGAAGTCCGAGGCATATACCAAGAAGCGGTTTTCCGCTTGCAATATAGTCCATTACGGTTTTATCAAGACCAGATACCGTAAGCTCGCCCATTGCATCTCCAAATGCGCCTACGCCCGGCAGAATTGCTTTATCTGCCGACATAATAACATCCGGGTCACTTGTTATTACTGCATCCTGCCTCAGATATTCAAGTGCCTTATGTACGCTTTTAAGATTGCCTGCGCCATAATCTATAATTGCTATCATCAGTCTACCTCATTTATAAGTTTGTTCAAGTTTTCAACAACGTCCATTATGCGATCGCGTTCCATTTTCATACTTACGCGGTTAACAACCATCCAAGCGCTAAGCGGACACACATCTTCAAGTACGGTAAGTCCATTTTCATAAAGGGTTTTTCCGCTTTCAACAATATCGACAATTACTTCGGAAAGTCCCACGATCGGCGCAAGTTCAACAGAACCGCTAAGCGGAATTATTTCAATTGTCTGACCGCCGTTTTTCCTGAAATATTCTCTTGCGATACCCGGATATTTTGTTGCAACACGAAGAGTATTACTTGTATGCAGTTTATCTTTCATTTCGGAAGGACCGCATACCGCCATTTTACATACGCCAAAACCAAGGTTTAATGTTTCGTAAAGGTTTCGTCCTTCTTCAAGAATTGTATCTCTACCTACAATACCGATATCAGCTGCACCGTATTCAACATAAACAGGTACATCGGAAGCCTTTACAAGTATAAATTTGAATTTCTTTTCTTCATCAACAAAGATAAGCTTACGGGTTTTTTCCTTCATTTCAGCTACGTTGTAACCAAGCTTTTCAAAAAGGGCTACTGCAGTATCTGCAAGTCTTCCTTTTGCAAGAGCAACAGTAATATAATTCATTTTTCTATCCCCCTTAAGCCTCTATTTCAAACGGAAGTCCGCTTATATCTTTACCTACTGTAATTACGTTTAAAATACCTTTTTCTTTTGCATACTCTGCAGCATCGCCAAAGCCCATATATATTTCGCACGCACTGCCTTTTCCTCTTATTTTCTTTGCAAGTGCTATTGCATCCTTGCGGTAAGCGTCTTCGTAAGAAATAAGATAATCCGCTCTTGGCACTTCAAATTCTGCGCCGCTTCTTTCAAGTGCCGCAAGAATTCTGTCTACCCAAAGAGCAACACCCGTTGACGGCATATTTTTGCCAAAACGTTTGATAAGCGTATCATAACGTCCTCCGCCACAAATAGGGAAACCGACGTGGTGTGCAAATCCTTTGAAAATCATACCTGTATAATAATCAAAGCTCTGTGCAAGACCAAGGTCAAATGATATGTATTTTTCAAGTTCGTATTCACAGAGAATTGTATATATTTCTTTAAGTTCTGAAAGTGCTTGTTTCGAAAGGGCGTTAAGGCTTTCTGTATTTACAGTTTCAACAACAGAAATATCACCAAACAGATACGGAAGTTTTGAAATAATTTCCACAAGAGCTGTGTCTACATTATGTTCATTTAAAAATCCCTGTATACTGATAAAGTCTTTTCTGTTAAGAATATCGCGAAGTTCGTCTTCTGCATCGTTATCAAGACCCGCCTGCATTACTATACCTTTAAAAAATCCGGCGTGACCGATTTCAATCTGGAAAGATTTAAGTCCGGATTTTAAAAGTGCATCTATCGTAAGGGCAATTATTTCGCTGTCCGCCTGAGTTCCTCCCTCACCCATAAATTCAACACCCGCCTGAATAAATTCCCTCTGACGAACGTTGCTGTAGGCTTCATTATTTAAAAAGGCTTTGCCTGTATAACCAAGCTTAAGGATGGATTTTTCAGCAAATTTTGTTGCGCTCATTCTTGCTATTGCCGGTGTAAAGTCCGGACGCATTGCAAGAATATCGCCGTTTGCATCAAAGAATTTAATCATTGATGTAAGGTCGGTGTTTTTGTTTTTATCAGTAAAAACATCAATATATTCAAACATCGGAGGTTCAACAATATCATATCCGTAAGATTTAAAAGAGTCCAAAAACTTGTCCTGAAGTTCTTTTGATGCATTACAAGCGGATATAAGTAAATCTGCTGTTCCTTCCGGAGTATAGAGTCTGTTATCTTTCAATTTTAGTTACCCCTTTTCTATACTTTCTTATATCATATATTACAAGTATGGCAGTAGCCACAAATGCCTGCAAATCCGACACGGGCTGTGCATACATAATGCCTTCGTTATTTATTAGTTTTGGTAAAAGATAGAGTGCCGGCACATAAAATATTACCTGACGAAAAAGCGCCGCCAAAAGAGCTTTCCCTTGTTTTCCTTTTGCCTGAAAATAGCCGCTTGTTACAATTATAGCTGCCGACAAAGGAAGAAGAAAAACTCCTCTTTTTATCCATATCGGAGCCAGCGGTACATCTTTTCCGAAAACGCCTGCAAGCTGAGGTGCAAAAACTTCCGCAAATATTACAACCACAATAGTAGCAACAATACTCAAAACTGTTGCCGCATAATAAAACGAAATTACTCGTTTCTTGTTTTGTGCGCCATAGTTATATCCGATAAGCGACTGTGCGCCCTGACTTATTCCCATTGCAGGTACGGTAAGAAGTGTAACAACGCTTGTATATACACCTGCCGATGCAAGCGCATCTGCCGACATAACCGTTACTACTGTTTTATTTAAAAGCACCGTTATAAGCGCTGTTATAAACTGCATAAATGATTGTGCCGAACCTATTTTTGCTATTTCAAATATCTGTTTTATTTCAAATTTAAAGTTTCTAAAGCTTATCCTTATTGGAGAATGCTTTATAAAATAAATAATTACAAGTAGACTTGCTATACCCTGACTTATACCGTTTGCCCATGCTGCGCCGATTATTCCAAGTCTTATTTTTGTAACAAGGACAAAGTCAAGAATAATATTCATAATACCGCCCGCAAGGACTGTAATCATTGCCATTATCGGTTTACCTGTTGAACGTATTGTATGGTTAAGACCAAACGCAAAATAAGTAAATACTGAAAATGAAATTATTATTCTTGCATACGGCGCTGCATATTCCGCAAGTTCGGGTGTTATCCCAAGCATCAAAAGAATTTGTTTAACAAAAACAAATCCGAGGATTGACGTTATTCCTGCAACTGCCGCAATATATATTAGTGTATGGTTAAGCACATTTGCTGCGCCTTTTTTATCATTCTGACCAAGACGTATTGCAACAAGGGTTGAACATCCCATTCCGCTTAAAACAGACAGTGCCATAATAAGCGTTGTTATCGGAAACACCGCTGTTATTGCGGAAAGTCCTTCTTTTCCGACAGCGTTTCCGACAAAAATTCTGTCTGTAATGTTATAAAGCGAATTTATCGCCATTGCCGCTGTTGCAGGTAGTGTAAATTTTATAAGTAAGGGCAGAATTTTGCCCTTACCCATAACATCTTTGTTTTGCAAGGTTTCACCTAGTTTGTTTCAAGATTCCCCACACTTGCAGCTTTAAGATAAGCATTGATAAATCCGTCAATATCCCCATCCATAACTGCACCTATATTTCCCATTTCAAAGTTTGTTCTGTGGTCTTTTACAAGGTTGTACGGATGGAACACATAGGACCTTATCTGACTTCCCCATGCGATATCTTTCATATCGCCTTTTATGTCTTCAATTTTTTCCATTTTCTCACGTTCAGCAATTTCAAGAAGCTTTGATTTAAGCATCTTCATACAGGTTTCTCTGTTCTGAATCTGTGAACGTTCTGTCTGACAGGCAACAACAACGCCTGTCGGTATATGTGTTATTCTTATTGCGGATTCCGTTTTGTTAACGTGCTGTCCGCCCGCACCACTGGAACGGTAAGTATCTACTTTTAAATCTTCGGGACGGATATTGATTTCAATATCATCGTCAAATTCCGGCATTACATCAAGAGATGCAAATGAAGTATGTCTTCTTCCCGATGCATCAAACGGCGAAATTCGCACAAGTCTGTGTACACCTTTTTCAGTTTTTGCATAGCCATATACATTAACACCTGACACAAGCATTGTAACGCTTTTAATTCCGGCTTCATCACCATCAAGCATATCAAGTACTTTTATGTCAAACCCACGGCGTTCAGCCCATCTGGTGTACATACGCATAAGTATTTGTGCCCAGTCCTGTGCTTCCGTACCGCCCGCACCGGCGTGAAGTGAAATGATTGCATTATTTTTATCATACGGACCTGTAAGAAGTGTTTCAAGCCGCATATTTTCATATGTTTCGTGAAACGCCTTACATCCGTCAATTAATTCGCCAACCATTCCTTCATCATTTTCTTCAATTGCCATTTCGATAAGGGTAATCAAATCTTCCCTTTGCTCGCAAAGCTTTTCATAGTTTTGCTTTTTATCGTTAAGCTGTTTTATTTTTTTAAGAATTTTTGCTGAATTTTCCGAATCATCCCAGAATCCCGGTGCCGAGGTTTGTGCTTCAAGTTCTTTCACTTCTTCTTCGGCTTTTACAAGGTTAAGAGAATCTCCCAATTCTTTTATTCCTGATTCAACAGCTTTCAGATCGGACTTGTACTGTTCAAGTTCAATCACAAAATCACATCCTGTTTATTATTATTGACCACAACATTTTTTATACTTTTTACCGGAGCCGCAGGGACACGGGTCGTTTCTTCCAACTTTTTGTCC
>JAZRHB010000113.1:0-10212 GCA_045644605.1 Clostridia bacterium | reverse complement strand
AAACAAAGCCGATACCGAAATCCTGAACATCTATGAAATTATGAGAGATGTTAAAAATCCGTTTTGCATTTGCTGTCAAACACCTTGTCAAGGTGCGTGTTACAAGAACACAAAACTTGGCGAAGCATTAAAAAAGCTAGACAAAGCCGATGCTATTATCATCGGAAGTCCTGTTTATTTCCGTGGTGTTACCGCACAGCTAAAAGCATTTTTTGATAAAACAAGAGCCGTACGCGCAAAAAAAGCCTGGGTAGGCAAAATCGGTGCCGCTGTTTCTGTGGGTGGTTCAAAATATGGCGGTCAGGAAGTTGTTGTGGAGCAGATTCACGATATGATGCTCGTGCACGGAATGACAATTGTTGGCGACGGTTCCAATGAGTTTGGCGCCGGTCATTCAGGTATCTGTGCTCACAATCCGGCACAAAACGATGAATACGCTATGTCAAGAATAAACTCTCTTGCATGCAGAATTATAGAGGAAATAAAAAAATGAACATAAGACAACAGACAGAACAACTTGAACATATGACATTATCTCCTGAAGCATCTTTTTCCGATGAAACAAAGGGTAGGCTTATCCCCACTCCCCTTTGTGATATAAGAACCGAATATCAGAAGGACAGGGATAAAATACTTCATTCAAAATCTTTCAGAAGGCTTAAGCATAAAACACAGGTTTTCATCATCCCCGAAGGTGACCATTACAGAACTCGCCTTACTCATACACTTGAGGTTGCACAGATTGCCCGTACGATAGGAAGAGCACTGCGTCTTAACGAAGATTTAATAGAGGCCATTGCTCTCGGACATGATTTGGGACACACACCTTTCGGCCATGCCGGCGAAAGAGTTCTTAATGAGATTTGTCCGTATGGATTTGAGCACAATAAACACAGTATCCGTATTGTTGATGTGCTCGAAAACGGTACGGGACTTAATCTAACACACGAAGTCCGTGATGGCATTTTAAATCACCGTTCTGCTTCAAAACCATCAACCCCCGAGGGTAAAGTTGTGCGCTTTGCCGACAAAATTGCATACATAAATCATGATATTGATGATGCTATACGAGGCGGAATTATAAAAGGAAGTGATATCCCGAAAGAATTTTCCGATATACTGGGCAACAGCCATTCCGAAAGAATCAACACAATGGTAAAAGACCTTGTCAGGGGTAAACTTGCATATACACCCGATGTTGATGAAGCAGCAAAACGCCTTCGTGAGTTTATGTTTGAAAGAGTGTATTATGTAGGTTCAGATGCAAAAACCGAAGAGCACAAGGCCGAAAAAATCATTGCACAGCTTTATGAATTCTTTATTAAAAACCCGGACAAAATGCCCGAAAACGAAAAGAAATTACTTGCTAAAAGCGGCGACCTTGAACAGACCGTTTGCGACTACATCGCCGGAATGTCTGACGGTTATGCTGTGCGAACCTATTCCGATTTATTTTTACCTTATTCGTGGAAAATAAAATAAAATAATTAATTTTAATAAAGGAATTAGGTAATCAATTGTCGAATAGTAAAACTAATTGCAAATTATAAATGGAGGTTTGTTTTTAGTTATGGCGAATTTTTATTCCGATGAGCTGATAAGTGAAGTTATTGCCGCAAACGATATCGTTGATATTGCATCGGGATATATGAAGCTACAACGAAGCGGCAACGGATACAAAGGTCTTTGTCCGTTTCATAGCGAAAAAACACCCTCTTTTCATATTTCTGCCGATAAACAACTGTATCATTGTTTTGGTTGCGGAGTTGGTGGTTCATCTTTGCAATTTATAATGAACATTGAAAATCTTGATTTTGTTGAAGCTCTCAAATTTCTTGCAGACAGAGCAAAAATATCTCTTCCGGAAGAAAATTCCGAAGAAAACAGTAACGAGTTTTACGAAAAACGGCAGGCGATTTATAAAGTTAATGCCGCCGCCGCTAAATATTTTAATAAAACTTTGTTTTCTAATCAGGGGAAAATTGCTCAAAGGTATGTTTCATCAAGACAGCTTGATTCAAAAACTGCTGTTTCCTTTGGTCTTGGATATGCAAATCCTGACATTGCAGATTGCACCGATTATCTTAAATCGCAAGGGTTCAGCGAAGAAATTATACTTGCTGCAGGTCTCGCCAAACGTTCCTCAAAAAACAACGCACTGTATGACTTTTTCAGGGACAGGCTTATGTTCCCTATTATTGATGTACGCGGTAATGTAATTGCATTCGGCGGACGAATTCTCGGGGATGGAGTTCCAAAATATTTGAACTCCGCCGATACAATTGTTTTCAACAAAAGCAAAACTTTATATGCACTTAATTTTGCAAAACATTCCTGCCACGATAGAATTATTCTTTGTGAAGGATATATGGATGTTATTGCATTACATAAATCAGGATTTACAAACGCAGTTGCAACACTTGGAACTGCACTTACCGAACAACACGCAAAAATGATTTCGCGCTATACAAAAGAAGTTGTTTTATGTTATGACAGTGACGGTGCCGGACAGAAAGCAACCGCCGCCGCAATAGAACTTTTAAAAGCCGCCGGAGTAAAAACCAAGGTTCTTACTCTCCCCGGTGCAAAAGATCCCGACGAATATATCAAAAAAATGGGGGCAAGCGCTTTTGAAAGCCTTATTTTCTCTTCTGAAAATGCAACTTTGTATAAAATAAGTAAATTAAAGCAACAATATAATATTGACAATATAGAAGAAAAAATCGAACTGACAAATAAAATGGCGGAAATTTTTGCCGGCATAGAAAATACAATTGAACGCGAGTTCCTTATGAAAGAGGCAGCTGTTCAGCTTGATATTAGTTTTGAGTCGATAGATGCACAGGTAAAGCTTGTAATGAAAAATAATTCAAGCAAGCAAGCTGAAAAGGAATTTCACGACCGTACAAAAAAAGATAAACAGCGTTTTACAACTGAAAATACATCATTTATGTCGGAATGTAAACTTATTTCACTTATGTTTTCGCATCCGGCAGTATATAACGATTTGAACGAAAAGGTTGCTGATGACTTTTTCAGAGTCAAAGGTTGCTGCGAACTTTTAAAACAACTTCGCAGTGCAAAAGAAAAAGGGGTAAATATTGATATTGCAACAGCAATATCCTCCGTATCGCCTGAATATTCGGACAAGCTTTCGTACGCTATTCTTAAAGAACAACCGTACACTAATCCGGTTAAGGCAGCAACGGAAATATATAATTCAATTCTTCAGCAACGGTCCAATCCGGAAAGTGATATAAAATCACCCGAAGAATTGAGTAAAATCATTGATATGATTAAAAAGCAAAAAAACAAATGATGCACCATTTGGGAGGTTAATTGAATGGAAGCTATTGATATCAAGGTCCAGGCAATAAAAAATCTGTTCGAGCTCGGCAAAAAGAAAGGTGTTCTTTCTTATAAAGAAGTTGAAGATGCTCTTTGTGAACACGAGCTTTCTTCAGAAGAAATGGAAAATGTCTATGAGGAACTTGAAAACGCGGGCGTTGAAATTGTTAATGACCTTAACAAAGAACTTGAAGAAATTCAGCTCAGCGGCGAAGAAAAAATTGATTTAACTTTGCCGGAAGGTATTGGCGTTGACGACCCGGTAAGAATGTATTTAAAAGAAATTGGTAAAGTTCCGCTTCTTACAACTGATGAAGAAAACGAGCTTGCACAGCGAATGACCGAAGGTGATTCCTATGCAAGAAAACGTCTTGCAGAAGCCAACCTTCGTCTTGTTGTAAGTATTGCAAAACGCTACGTGGGCCGCGGAATGATGTTCCTTGATCTTATTCAGGAGGGAAACCTCGGACTTATTAAAGCGGTTGAAAAATTTGACCATAATAAAGGATATAAATTTTCAACATATGCAACATGGTGGATTCGCCAGGCAATTACCCGTGCTATTGCCGACCAGGCAAGAACAATCCGTATTCCTGTTCATATGGTTGAAACGATTAATAAACTTATAAGAGAGTCAAGAAGACTTCTTCAGGAATTAGGAAGAGAACCCACCGCAGAAGAGCTTGCAAAAGAGCTTAATATGACATATGATAAGGTTCGTGAAATAATGAAAATTGCCCAGGAGCCTGTATCTCTTGAAACTCCTATCGGCGAAGAAGAAGACAGTCACCTTGGCGACTTCATTCCTGACGAAGATGCTCCTGCCCCGGCAGAAGCGGCTTCATATATGTTCCTCCGCGAACAGCTTACCGATGTTCTTAATACTCTTACCTCAAGAGAAGCAAGGGTATTAAAACTCCGTTTCGGTCTTGAAGACGGAAGAGCAAGAACACTTGAAGAAGTTGGTAAGGAATTCAATGTTACCCGTGAACGTATAAGACAAATTGAAGCAAAAGCTTTAAGAAAACTTCGCCACCCAAGCCGAAGTAAAAAACTTAAAGATTATCTTTAATATATGAGTAATGTTAAAAAAAATATCAATTGGTTTTATGTTTCTCCTGACAAATTGTATAATATGAATCAAACCGTCACTCATGGACATGTTGATGGTATTCATATGGAGAATCACAGCAGATTTTATGAAGTATTTACCTTATTGAGCGATACCGCAAACTTCTATGTTGAAGATCAGAAATATGTACTGAAAAAAGGCGATATAATGATTTTCAACAACAGAGAGCTGCATATGGTAGAGTTCGATGAGCTATTGCCTTATAAACGTCGTGTTATTCATTTTGCCAAGGAATTTGTTCTTCCGTTCAGTAGTGATAAATTCAATCTGTTCAACGTTTTTGATAACAGACGTCTTGGTATTAATAACCGCATTCCTGCCGATGTTGCCGAATCCGCAAATATACACAATTACTTTACAAAAATGAAGGATGCGCTTTCTTCCGGACTTGATGGCAGCGAAATTATGGCAAGATGTTATTTTGTGCAGATGCTTATTGCTATTAACCGTGTTTTAAGCGACAACACTAGCATCATCACAAAAAATGCAGAAAATGATAAAATTTCAAAAATCATTGAGTACATTAATGCCAACCTTTCATCTAACCTTAGTATTGATCATTTAAGTCAGGAGTTTTACATAAGCAAATATTATATGTCCCGTCTGTTCAAGTCCACCACGGGATATTCGATAAACCAGTACATATCTTACAAGCGAATCTGGCTTGCGGATGAACTGATTTCCGGTGGAATGTCATCAACAGACGCCTGTCATCAGGTAGGATATAACGATTATTCAAACTTTTACAAAAATTTCACAAAAATTATGGGGTTCTCCCCCAAACTTTCAAAATAAACAAAAATAAAAGCTGCCGTCAGGCAGCTTTTATTTTTCCTATACAGAAGAAAATTAAAAATATTATTAAATTTGAAACAACAACGCTTGCCCCGACCGGAGTAGACAATATAAACGAGGCAATCATTCCTATAATAAAAGAAATTACCGCTACAATGCTTGCAACTATTACAACACGTTTAAAGCTTTTACAAATCCGCATTGCGGTAAGCGCCGGGAAAATTACAAGACTCGAAATCAGGAGCGCCCCCATCATTCTCATACCAACAACTATTGTAACAGCAGTAAGAAATGCAAGTATCATATTATATTTTTTTGCATTAATTCCTGTTGCCGTTGCAAAACTCTCATCAAAAGTTACCGCAAACATTCTGTTGTAAAATAAAACATATAAAACTATGACTACAATTGTAACTATAGCTGTTATCCATACATCAGTATTGGTCATTGCAAGAATACTGCCAAACATATAGTTGCAAACATCTGCCGTCATTCCGCTTTTCAAAGAGGTTACAATAGCACCTATAGCAAGCGAGCTGCTTGCTACCATTGCAATTGCCGAATCACCTTTTATTTTACTGTTATCGTTCAGTCTGAGCAGTAAAAAAGCCGCAATAATAACAACCGGTATTGATATTGCAAGCGGCGCCAGATTAAAAGCCATTGCTATAGACAATGCTCCAAATCCCACATGAGAAAGTCCGTCGCCAATCATTGAATATCGTTTCAGAACAAGACTTACACCCAGAAGCGCAAGACATAGCGAAACCAATATTCCTATAAAAAACGCCCGTTGTAGAAAGGAATATGAGAGAAGTGCATTAAAAAAATCTATCATTTTACTTTCCTCCCATTAGCTTTGTAAAAATGTCTGTTTCAACATATTCTTTTGTTGTTCCATAAAATACAATATCTTTTCCCAAGTGAAGTATTTTATTTGAATTCTTTATCGCGCTTTCTATATCGTGTGATACCGTTATAATGGTCATATTTTTAGTTTTATTAAGATGTTCAAGGATCTCATACAGTTCCGTTACGGCAACCGGATCAAGCCCTGCCGAAGGCTCATCAAGAACCAAAAGCTTTGATGCCGCACAAAGCGCACGTGCAAGCAATACCCTTTGCTGCTGACCTCCCGAAAGTTCTTTATATGAACGGTTTTTCAAGTGGTCTATATTTAATTTTTTTAAATTATCCAATGCTGTTTTTTTGTCGTATGAATTATAAAACAATCTTTTCGACTTGCCCACTGTTCCCGAAAGAACAACCTCAAGGACAGATGCAGGAAAATCTTTTTGAATAACTGTTTGCTGTGGCAAATATCCAATATCTCCCCTGCTTATTCCGTTGAGCATTATTGTTCCCAAAGACGGCGACATAAGTCCTAAAATGCCTTTCATAAGAGTTGTTTTACCTGATCCATTCTCGCCTATTATTGAAAGATAATCGCCTTTTTCAACTGAGAAGGATAAGTTTTGTAAAACTTTATTATTCTCATAACTCATACTTAAATTTTCGCATACAAGTAAACTCATTTTAATTTAGTCCTTTTTTTAAGTTTTCTGCATTTTGTTTCATTAATGTCAAGTAAGTTACTCCGTTTTCAATTTCTGCTTTTGTAACAGTATGACAACTATGGAAAAGAAGTGCCTCGGCACCTGTTTCGTTAGCAATCGATTCCGGGACTTTTTTATTTGATGTTTCGGAATAATAAATAACCGGAGTATCATTTTCGTTAATTTCATTTATAATCTGTGTGATTGTATAAGCACTTGCCTCTGCTTCCGATGAACATGAATCAAATGCCGCCTTGTGTTCAAGTCCATATCTTTCAGCAAAATACAAAAACGCAAAGCTATCACCAAATATCATTTTTTTATTTTGCGCCAAAGACACCACATCGCTAAAAGCTTTATCAAGTTCATCCAGTTGCTTCTTATAGTTTTCTGCACGGGTTTTATAGTAATCTGCATTGTTAATATCAAGAATAGAAAGCCCTTTAGCAATATTATCCACCATTATTTTTGCATTGTTCGGGTCGGTCCATATATGTGGGTCAAATGTTGTTTCAGAGTGCTTGTGGTCTGAATTCTCAATTTTAAAATCAATATTTTCAGAAACATCGACAACCTTTAAATTCTCATGATTAACAGAATTGATTATTTTTTCTGCCCATGCTTCCATATGTTTTCCGGTATATATAAACATATCACTTTCTGTAATTTTAATAATTTCCGCCGGTGTCGGTTCATATGTATGTCCGTCCGCACCCGTAGGGGTAAGAAGTATAATATCCGCCTTATCACCGGCTATTTCACGCGCAAAATCATATTGCGGAAAAAGAGTTGCAACAATCTGAAGTCTGTTCGAAGTTGTTGCCGGTTTTTGAGTACATGAACAGCATATGAAAATCAATATTAAAATAAGAAAAAATGTAAATACTCTCTTCATTTTTGTTCCCTTCTACTGACAATTTTTACATTTGCCATATAATACCGTTTTAAGCGGATCAAGCACAAAATCGTGATTTTTACTTAAATGTTTGGAAATTTCGTCCATATATCCACATTTTTCATGTATAAGGTTTCCGCATCCAACGCATATTAAATGATAATGATGTTCTGCTTCATCTTCTCCAACATACTGATAACACGCGCTTTGTCCATTTCCCAGAGAATATTTCAGCACAACGTTTTGTTCAACAAGCTTGTCGAGATATCTGTAAACCGTTGCTTTACCTATAAGATTGCCGTTGTTTCTGAAATAGCGAACAACATCGTCCGCCGTAACATGTCCATCAATATTTTTTAAATATTCAAGAATTAATGCTTTTTGTTTTGTGTTATATCCTTCGTTCATATATACCTCTCAAATCAAAACTGAGTTTCAATTTCATATTATAATACAATTAACAAAAAATGTCAACAGTTCGTCTGCAAGTAACAAAAATGTAACATAAGCTGTTATTACATTAAGTTTATATTACAAACATTGAAAGATATATTTTTTTAGTGTATAATAACTTCAAAGATGATTTTGACACGCGGAGGAAATGCTATGAAAAAAATTAAATTAATATCATTATTTCTTATATTGGCTTTACTTTGCGGTTGTAGTTTAATAAATAATTCCTACATAGCAAAGGTAAATGATGAGCAAATTAAACTTGCCGAATATAAATATTATCTGGAAGTTGTTAAATATTCTATTATTTCCACAGCCGGAGTTTCAAACACCGACACTGCTTTCTGGTCAAGTACCGACATTAACGGCAAAAGCATCATTGAAATTGCCAAAGAAACCGCACTTGATGACGCTGTTAAAGCTACGATAATTGCTCAGCAGGCTAAAAAAGAAGGCATTACGCTCAAAGGCAATGACGTTAAACTTCAGATTGATAACGCAAAAAAATCAGGGCTTGCAGTATATCTCAAGCAGCGAGGCGTAACCGATGACGGTCTTACGTTAGCTCTTGAAAAAGCTTATCTTCGTACAAAGCTTTTTGAAAAATATAAAAATGAAAATATTATATCGGTAACCGATGACAGCATTAATACTTTCTACAACGAAAATTATTTAACCGTAAAACATATATTATTCCTTACAACCGATCCTTCAACCGGTACTGTAGTACGCACCGAAGAAGAAGCATTATTATTAGCAAATGACACTATTTCAAAAATAAAAAGCGGAGAAAATTTTGACGAACTTGCAAAATCTTTATCAGAAGATCCGGGGCTTGCAACAAGTCCGGATGGGTATACTATTACTGACAACGGTCAGATGGTTGCCGAATTTGAAAGTGCCGCATTTGCGCTTCAGGTGGGCGAAGTAAGCTCTCCTGTTAAAACATCATATGGATATCATATTTTAAAAAGAGAGCCTCTTATCCCGTTTGAAACTTTCAAGCTTACAAATAATATTTCAATTATAGCAACCGAAATTTCGGCAAGTGCCGAAGACGAACTTGTTAAAGAGTGGAAGGCTTCTACTAAAATAGAAAAAAACGAAAGCGAGTATAATAAAATCTCCATATCATAGGAGGTGAACGCTTGAAAAAAGTAATCAACAAAAAGACTTATAACACAGACACTGCAACGGTTCTAAAAAAAATTAATTTTGGAAATTTTGGCGATTCGGACGGATATGAAGAATCATTAATGCAATCTGTGCGCGGGCTATTCTTTATATACGGAATTGGTGGAGAAGAAAGTAAATATGCCGAAGAAACAATAATTCCGCTTACCGAAAAAGAGGCACAAAACTGGATTAAGGAAAACGAGAATCTCCCCCATTTAAATCAATGAATAAAAAAGGTATCGATTTCTCGATACCTTTTATTTTTGTTTAATTAAAGTTCGTATCCTGCATCAAGAACCTTGCAGTTAAGGTCATATAATGCTGCTTTTGAAGGAGGCATAAGCTTTTTAAGTGCATCTTTCAACTGGTCCATTGTGAAAACATTTGTTTCTTTAATGAATTTACCAAGCATTACCATGTTAGCAAGTGTTTTTGCATCCATACCTATTGCAGTTTCTGTTGCGCTAATCCCACAAATATTAACGTCTGCATTTTCTTTTGCTGAAGAAATAAGAGACTCATCATATATGATTGTTCCGCCTTTTACTACAGCGTCTTCAAATTTTTCAAGTGACGGTGCGTTAAGTGCAAGAAGAACATCCGGTTTCTGAATTATAGGAGAAGCTATCTGAGTATCGGAAATAATTACGCTACAGTTAGCTGTACCTCCGCGCATTTCAGGGCCGTATGACGGAAGCCATGAAACTTCTTTTCCATTTAACATTCCTGCATATGCAAGAAGTTTACCTGCAAACAGAATACCCTGTCCGCCAAATCCTGCAAGAATAATCTGTGTTGTCATTACGCTTCCCCCTGTTCTTTATCCTTGTATACACCAAGCGGATATACAGGCATCA
>JAZRHB010000112.1:0-14762 GCA_045644605.1 Clostridia bacterium | reverse complement strand
GAATTTACGGCAACTTTCTTTCCGAAATTCATCCTTACCGTCATTGCCGCATGCGGCGCATTTGTTATATCAAAACCTTTTTCATCCTGCAGGAAATCAACGCTGTGGGTTGTAAATCCCGGTACAAGCGGCGAAATTATTTCCACCTCATCGCCAACGAAAAATCGGTTTCTTTGCTCAACAATTGTAATGCCGGTTTCTTCTTCATATCCTTTTACAATACCGACAATATCATATTCTCTTATATATGATGAACTTCCGAAAACCTGACCTACGATACTCGGCTGACCGAAACAAAAGCCTTCCCAGTATTCTCTATGACTTACTTTTTTAAGCTCGTCATAAAGCTTCGGGTCAAGTTTATAATTTTCGGGGTCGGCATAATATGCGTCAAGTGCTTCTCTGTATGCTTTAACAACAGATGCAACATAATATTCACTTTTCACTCTGCCCTCAATTTTAAGACTTACAACACCCGCTTCCACAATTTCGGGAATATGGCGGATAAGGCACAAATCCTTGGAGTTAAATATAAATGTGCCTCTGTCGTTTTCATATACGGGCATATATTCGCCGGGTCGAAGCTCTTCCACAAGGTTATATTTCCATCTGCACGGCTGTGCGCATGCGCCTTTATTGCTGTCGCGGTCTGCCATATAGTTACTGAGCAGACATCTGCCCGAATAGGACATACACATAGCACCGTGAACAAACATTTCAAGCTCAAGCCCTACAGGGGTTTTATCCCTTATTTCACGCACTTCTTCTATAGTTAATTCTCTTGCAAGCACAACACGTTTTGCACCCATTTTGTACCAGGTCTGTGCGGTAACATAGTTAAGTGAATTTGCCTGTGTGCTGACGTGAATATCAATATGAGGTGCAATTTCACGGATAATCATAAACACACCCATATCCGCAACAATAACGCCGTCAATATCAATTTTCGAAAGCTCGTTTACATATTTTTTTATTTCATCAATATCGCTGTTATGTGCAATAATGTTTATTGTTACATATACCTTTGCGCCGTATTTATGCGCATAGGCTACCCCTTCACGCAGCTCGTCAAGGGTAAAATTTTCCGCCGCTTCACGAAGAGAAAACTCCTCGCCGCCAACGTATACGGCATCCGCACCGTACATAACCGCAATTTTAAGTTTTTCAAGACTACCTGCCGGTGCCAGAAGTTCAACTTTATGCATTATCATCCGTGCCTTTCCTGCTTATTGCCACCCCATCACCTATTGGAAGTATTGAGGTGGTAAGTTCTTTATCGTTTGAAATTTCGTATAAATACTGTTTTAAGTTTGTTATTATTGTCCTGTGCTTTCTTGGGATAAATCCGTCTTTTGCAACGGTGCCTCTGTAAAGCACATTATCGGACACAAGTATGCCGCCATCTTTCAAAAGGCGTTTACATTCGGGCAGAAATTTTATGTACTGCCCTTTTGCTGCATCAATAAATATCATATCATAGGTGCCGCCGTCCCCTGCCATAACCTCAAGGGCATCGCCGCACACCACAGTTATTTTATTCTCAAGTCCCGCCGATGCTATATTTTCTTTTGCACGTTTTACCATTTCTTCGTCACGTTCTACAGTTACAACACTTTCACATTCGCGCGCAAAATTTATTGCCGAATATCCTATTGCCGTGCCGATTTCAAGCAGATTTTTAACACCTGCCGTTTTTATGATAACACGAAGAAGCTGAACAACTTCGGGCTGGATTACGGGAATATATTTATCAAGAGCCTCTTTTTCAAGCTCTCTTAAAAACTCATCATTCGGCGTTAAGAGTGAGCGCAGATACTGCGTTATCTCCGCCGATGCTACACTGTCATCAATCATATTAATTCTCCTATGGATTTTTGGACAAATGCTCTTCATATGTTACAGAAAAGCTGTTTGTCCCGTCGCCCGCATCGGAAAAATAGTAATAATCCGAATCGGCAGGATAAAGCGCCGCTTTTATTGCCGCCGCGCCGGGTGACGCAATCGGGCCCGGTGGAAGTCCGGGGTTTATATATGTGTTATACGGCGACTGTACGTTTATATCAGAATATGTCAATCTGTCTTTCGGTTGACGTGTTACGTAAATTACTGTAGCGCAGGATTCAAGATATTTGAAACTACTGCTGTTTATTCTGTTATGGAACACCGACGAAATAAGCTCGCGGTCAGTTTTACATTCCTTTTCGATTATGGACGCAAGCGTCATGATTTCGTGGTCTGTCATGCCAAGCTCTTTTGCTCTTGCACTGTACTGCTCGGTATATACTTTATCAAACTGCGCAAGGCACATATCAATCATATCGTGCTCGCTCATACCGATTTCAATGAAATATGTGTCGGGGAAAAGATACCCTTCAAGGCGGTTTTTTCCTTCCGGTAAGTTTTCTATAAAATCATAGTCAAACTGCCCATGTTCAAGCTCGTAATAAAACTTGTCCTTATTAGCACCTGCTGATGCAAAAACATCCGCAATTTCGTCAAGGTTATATCCTTCGGGGATAGTTATTTTCACATCGGTACGCATATCGTTCCTTAGGATATCTATAATTTCCGTGTATCCCATTTTGGAAGAAAGATTTGCCGACCCTACCTTGAACGGAGCATTTTCGATATATATTCTGTTTATGATTTTCATAACGGTTTTATTCGAAATAATCCCGTTTTCATGCAGCATTTCAATAACCTGTGAGTCGGTCATTCCTGTAGAAACAACAATTTCTTTTTCTGTTTTTTCAAGAAAAAGTCCGTTGGTAAAAAGGCACACCGAAACGCCCACTGCTACGGCAAGGATTGCCGCCACTGCTGCTATGATGATTTTTTTATTCATCTTTCGCCTCTCCCGATAGATGCAAAATATTTGATTCTATCGTTTAAATCCGGATAGGTTTCTTTTGCCCAGTCCGAAAACATTGCTTTATTTATATCTTCTGTAGCTGCAATTTCGTGTCCGATAAGTGCCCATGTAGCTTCATTAAGATGAGCAAATGCCGGGTCACGCTGCGCTTCGCAGATAAATTTCTGTCTGGGAGTATTGATGTCCTCGCCGCTTATCTGAAAGAAACCGTGTTTATCGCAAAGCATCTTTATTCTGTCAAGCTGCTCTTTTGTATTTCTTGACGGCATATAAGTAACCGCCGAGAAACCAACTTCTTTTATGCATTCAAAAAGCTCATCCAGATAATCGTCTTCAAATTTCTGTGCTTTCTTATCTCCTGTTACGGAGTTTCCAACATCGCCAAGATACGCATATGCAAGAATTGCGCCTGTTTCCTTTGCAAGTGCCGCAACATCATGAATATCAGGACATTCGTCTGTTGCAGGAATGTATATTTTTTCAACCATATCGCTTTTTAAAACACCAAGCAAATCATATTCGTAGCAGCTGTTTTCAGTATCAAGAAGAAAACCCTGTATTTTTTCAGATGCTTTAATTCCCATATCGTTACAAAGGAAATCAAGGGTCGCCTGTCCTCTCCCGAATTTTTCCACTATTTTGTTTGCAAGCGCAAAAAGAAGATGACGCTCGGTTACGCTGCCGCCTTTTGCTTCACACGAAATTGGCAGAACATCTTTATCAAAATCAAGGTTTATGCCGTAAGGAGCCATAACCTCGTTGATTTTCACGGTCATTTTGCGGTCTCTTTCAAGTCTTGCTGCATTGAGCGGTTTAAAAAATTCATTTACTCGGCCTATCTGCGAATGCGGAATTCCGTGGAGCGCAACATATGCAACGCCTTTCTGGTCAGGATTGTTTATTCTTCTGCCTGCAAGTGCAGTTTTTGACATATCGGTTCTTACTTCTGAACCGATTGTTGATGCCATTCCGATTATTTCAGCCGCTTCTATAAATTCCTCTGCTCCGCAGATGGAGTCGTGGTCCATAATACCTGCCGTACAAAGTCCCGATGTGTATGCCATCCATACTGCCGCAGTCGGTGTGTACGGCGAAAAGGAATACACGCTGTGAATATGGTTATTCACGTCCGTTCCCATCACGGGTTTTTCTATTTTCCCCGCATCAATATCCGCTTTAAGCTTGCGGAGATTATCAAGTCTTATTTCTCTGTTTTCATTATTTAAACTTTTCAAAACATCCATAAATAATTCCCCTTATATAAATAAGTATACATATACTATTTTAGTATATCATTTAATAAATTGCTTGTCAATATTTTAGCTTGTTTTTAAGATTATAATGTGATATAATGAATTTAAGTGAAACTTGAACTCAATGAATTGCATTACGGCATGGATTGAGCCATACAGCTCATGAATTGCACCCTTGGTGCATAAAAAGGCAATTCAATTCATGTTGTTTCTGGCAACAATTCATGGATGAAATCCAATTCATGACAAAATCAGTTGTCAATTCATTAAAATATTATCATCCAAATCATTCATTGATTTTATACTTAATATATCCAATCCTACGAAAAGAGGAATTTCTATGGCGACAGATACTTCAAACGAAAAAATAGCAAGACTTTTAGACCTTCTTGTATCAATAAATAATTTTGAGGATTTAAGTAAAATAATTGGGCTTTTGTTCACCGATGTTGAGCTTTTCTCCCTTGCCGACAGACTTGAAGCGGCGCTTATGCTTTCAGATGGCGAATCCTATAGCGATGTTGTGGGTAAAACCGATATAAGTGCACTTCTTTTACCTAAGCTTTCAAATCAGCTTGCAGAAGATGAATCTCTTGCTTCTCTTCTTCATCCAGAAGTTCAAAAATATGTTTCTTTTGCTTCGGTTTATGATGCACTTACCGACGATGTTGATTATAAAAAACGGCTTAAATATATCAAATCACTTTTCAAGCTTTACGGCGCAAAACCAAACCTTGTGCTTGACCTTGCCTGCGGCACAGGTACAATGACAACACTTATGGCAAAAGACGGCTTTGATATGATAGGTGTTGACCTTTCATCTGAAATGCTTGATGTTGCAAAATCAAAGGCGGATAAAGAAAATCTAAACATTCTTTATCTCAATCAACCTATGGAAGAGTTTGAGCTTTACGGCACAGTTGATGCCGCACTTTGTCTTCTTGACGGGCTTAACTATCTTCCCGAATATGAAATGCTTTTGGATACATTTAAACTTGTCCGCAACTATCTCAATCCGGACGGACTTTTCGTGTTTGATATAAACACAAAACACAAGCTTAAAAATGTACTTGCCGGCAATGTATTTTGCGGAAGTGCGCCGGGCGTTTATTATACCTGGGAAAACGCATACGACCCCGAAGAGGATATTTGCGAATTCACACTTGAATTTTTTATAAAAGACGGCGAAAAATATTCCCGACATACTGAATATCATTACGAAAAGGCATACACACTCTCGCAGATAAAAAGAGCGCTTAAAACCGCAGGATTTGAAAGTGTTGACACATACGACGACCTTACGTTCCTGCCGCCGCACAAAACAAGCGAAAAAGTATTTTTTGTTGCAAAATAACAAGGGGGAAACTGCCGTGAATAATTTACTTACGCATATTTCCGAAAATTTTTCTTCTTTAAGTAAAGGGCATAAAAAAATTGCTTCTTATGTAACCGAAAACACCGATAAAGCCGCATTTATGACCGCGGGCAAGCTTGCCGCCGCTGTCGGCACGAGTGAAGCTACTGTAATCCGATTTGTTTCAAAGCTTGGCTTTTCGGGATATGCAGAATTTCAGAAAAAAATGCAGGAGGTGCTGCGTGGAAAACTCAACAACCTGCAGCGTATGGAGGTTGCATTTGAACGCATCGGCAATTCGGATTTGCTCCGCAACGTAATGCACTCCGACGTTGAAAACATAAAGCAAACACTTGAACATATAAACAAAGAAGAGTTTGACAAGGTTGCCGACGTTATTGCAAACGCAAAAAATATTTACATACTCGGTGTACGTTCATCCTCCGCACTGGCAAGCTTTTTAGGATATTATCTTGCACTGTTTTTTGATAATGTACATCTTGTAAATGCCAATGCCGCAAGCGAAATTTTTGAACAGATTATGCGAATCGGACCTGATGATGCTATAATTGTAATTAGCTATCCGAGATATTCAAGCCGAAGTGTAAAAGCAGCTGAATTTGCAAAAGATAAGGGTAGCAAGGTAATTGCATTTACGGATTCAATGTCATCGCCGATTGTGAAATATTCCACTCATAGCCTTATTGCAAAAAGCGAAATGGCATATTTTGTAGATTCGTTTGTTGCACCATTTTCACTTGCAAATGCACTCATCGTATCGCTTGGACTTAAAAAACGAAACGAGGTTTATAAAAACTTCGAGTATCTTGAAAACATATGGGAAGAATATCAGGTTTACGAAAAAATGTAATAAAAAAAGCCTTTCATAAGAAAGGCTTTTTTCTTATTGTGAAAACAACAAGGTTCCGGGGTCCCGACCGCAATCTTTGATTGCGCTGACGGGTCGGGTTCTTATTTATTCTCTTTTTTCAGTCTCGCTTTGGCTTCTTCAACAGTTTCTCCGTCTTTTGTTAGATATGTATCTACAAACTTATCTTCAATTTTGGTGTATCCATCAATTACACCTTTCTCTATTCTTTTGTATCCGTCAACTACGCCCTTTTCTATTTTCTTATATCCACCGGTTACCGCATTGGCAATTTGTCCGGTTGTTTTTACAATTTTTGATTTTGCCATATATGTATATTTTCCTCCTGTCAGATTAATTCCAAGAAACAGTACAACAAGCCACACGGCCGTTCCTGTTAAAATATTGAGTAATTTAATTTCTGCTGCTTCCATACCGGGAAATGACACAAGCATTGACCGCTGCATTGTATAAACAGAAACACACGCATCTGCCAACGAAATATTGCGAAGCGTCTTTAATGTATGCGAGGTGGTATGCTTTGCTTTTACCATTCCTATAATTGCTATAGTAATTTTTGTGAACGTATAGGTTGCAATTGTAATCATAACAATTTCATGAAATGTGGTTCCGCGCTCTTTTATTGCAGATAAAATGTTAACACCCACTATGCACAGCGAAAGAACTATCAGCAAAATTCCCGTAATTCGCCTTACAAAAAGTTCTTCATTATATTTTCGTTTTATTCGCAATACAGAAAAACGATTTACTGCAAGCACGGTATAATACATACCCATTGTAATAAACCACCACGAATGCATCATCAATCCAATAATGCAATTACCTATAGCATAAGCAAAATTGAAAATAAGGCTTATATACGGATTCTTTGCAAACTTAATTATATTCATTTGATGCCTTTAATCATCGGTATAAGGGAAATTAGCATGATTATACCAAGAAGCCCTACAAGAGTTCCCCATACAATCTGTTCCCAGACAAGACACATACACATACCCGTTCCCAAAACTAATGCAGAAATTATACCATAAATTAAGCGCAATACATTTTTTCCATTCATTTTTGGTATTTTTTTGTTTTCCATTTTGCACCATATCAACATAGTAACAATACCAAAAATAATGCCGAGACTTCCGAAAATAATCCCTTCCGCAAAGGCATTCCACTCCGGCAGAAGTGCCATACACATACCAAGAGCAAACAATACTCCGCTTACGGTTCCCATTATTAAAGTAACAAAACTGCTCTTTTTCATTTTGAAATCTCCTCCCATTAAACCAACACTTGTATTTTTATTACAATTATAGTATAATATTTTAATGAAATCAAAACAATCATCAATTTTACAACAAGCGTTGGAATAATGGAGGGTATATGAATATAAAAAACAATAAAAGGCGCAGGCAGTCACAGGAAAAGATTGAAAAGACTTTTATCGAGCTTCTGCAAACACACGAAATTGCGGAAATCACCGTTTCGGAGCTTATTAAAATAACCGGCCTTAATCGCAGCACTTTTTATGCCAATTACATTGATATTTTCGACCTTGCCGATAAGGTAAGAGGAAAACTTGAAAATGATTTTTCAAATCTTTTTGCCGATTATGATTACTTTAACGAGCGTACCGGCGCACAAAAGATGTTTACTCATATCAAAGAAAATCAGATTTTTTATAAAACGTACTTCAAGCTGTGTTATGACGATAAACACCTCATTTCAATATACGATACAAAACGAGCTGAAAAAGAACATATGGACAAAAACCTGAAGTACCATATTGAATTTTTCAGAAATGGTCTTAATGCCATTATAAAGCTGTGGCTGGCAAATGATTGCCGGGAATCTCCTGAAGAAATGGCAGAAGTTTTAAATCAGGAATACAGAGGTAGATAGCAAAAAACGGTACAGCCAATGGCTGTGCCGTTTTCCTATCCTATCGGTGCATATAGCGATATTATTTTTTCTGCAATTTTAATACCGTCAACCGCGGCGCTCATAATGCCGCCGGCATATCCCGCACCCTCGCCGCAAGGGTAAATTCCTTCTGCGGATGCAGATACAAATTCTTCGTTTCTGCGGATGCATACGGGCGAAGATGTTCTTGTTTCAGGTCCCGTAAGGACGCCGCCTTTTGCAAAACCTTTAATCTTTTTATCAAACTCAGCAAATCCGGTTTTAAGCATATTATTTATAAAGCTTGGATAAATGCGGCTTATATCCGCAAACTCCACGCCCGGCATATATGACGGAGTTATGTTTGTGTCTTTGCCGCTACCAAGAAATTCGGTTAAATACTGTGCGGGTGCTTTATAGTTTTTGCCGCCAAGCGCAAATGCACGTTTTTCAATTTCGCGCTGGAACCTCACACCGTCAAGCGCGCCCGACCCAAAATCTTCAGGTGCAACCGAAACAACAATGGCGCTATTGGCATTTTCCTTATCCCGCGCATATTCACTCATTCCGTTTGTTACAACGCCGCCCTCCTCGGACGCTGCGGCAACAACGCTTCCGCCCGGGCACATACAAAAGCTGTACACTCCCCTTTCGCCCTCTCTGTAGGAGAGCGCATAATCCGCGTGAGAAAGCTTTGGATGTCCCGCAAAATCGCCATACATAGCCTTATCAATCATTTCCTGTTTATGTTCAACACGGAACCCTACCGAAAAGGGTTTTGGTTCCATTTTTATTCCTTTTTTAAAGAGCATTTCAAACGTATCTCTTGCGCTGTGCCCTATTGCAAGAACAAGCACCTCGCAGTCCTGCCACTGATCGTTTATTTTAACCGCTTCCAAAGATTCATTTATACGCACATCTTCAAGCTTTGAAAAAAATCTTATTTCACCGCCCAGTGAGATTATTTCTTTTCTCATTTTGGCAACAACAATTTTAAGCTTATCCGTTCCGATATGCGGTTTTGCCTGATATGTTATTTCTTCAGGTGCGCCGAATGATGCAAAGGTTTCAAGCACAAACTCACACCTTGCGTCATTGATTCTTGTGGTAAGCTTTCCGTCGGAAAACGTTCCTGCGCCACCCTCCCCGAACTGAACGTTGTTTTCGGGGTCAAGCGTGCCACCATTCCAAAAGCGTTTTACAGCCGCCGCGCGCGAATCAACATCGCCGCCGCGTTCGATAACAATGGGTTTGTATCCGTTTTTAGCTAAAATATATGCGGCAAAAATTCCCGCAGGACCAAACCCCGCAACAACAGGGCGTGAGGACATCTTTTTAGTTCCGAAAACAAGAGGTGCGGACTTACTTTGTTTTACAAGAACCGCATCGCCGCCAAGCTTTGCCGCAAGCTTTTCCTGATTGCAGTCGGGGTCAATAATAACGCTGCAGACAAATTTAAGCTCCGCTTTTTTTCGAGCATCAACGGATTTTTTTATTATCCGCACAGAGCCGATGTCCGAAATGCCCGTTTTTTTAATTACAGCTTCTTCAATTGTACTTTCCGAATTCACCGGAATTTTTATGTTATTTATGCGTATTGGCATAATTCCTCCGAATATAGTATATTTAGTCTTGCGAAAAGACCTGAAAAGTTGATTTTCAGTTTTGGTCAAACCAATCAACTGTAGTTTCTATAATTTTTATGAGCTCACCGCTTTTTTTAAACCTGTGGTCTGCACCCTCGATAGTGAATAATTTAATATTTTTATAAGTATTTGCAAGCTTATCAACAGCAAAATACGGTACTATACCATCTTCTGTACCGTGAATAATAAGAATTTCTTCCTGCGGTATTTGAATTTTAAAGTTCAGGAGGTCTTCGTAAAACATTGATGAAACAAACATTTTTCTTTCAAATCCGCAAACAGCGCCCCCATCTTTAACAAATTGTTCTTTTGATACAGAAATTATTTTATCTTTAAATGTATCAGCCATTGTAACGGCAGGGGCACGAAGAACCTTCTTAAAATCCGTAAGTTTCTCTGTGCACAGAAGCGTGATATATCCACCAAAGCTTGTTGCAAATATACCATACTCGCTTTTCTTAAAATGCCTTCTTATATACTTTACTACTTCCATAAGGCTTTGAATACAATGTTCTACGCGGAAGCAATCGTCCGGTGCATTACTCTTTCCGTGAGCCGGAAAGTCAAAACAAAGAAGCGCACAATTTTTTTCTGACAAATTTTCTGCCAAAGCCGTCAAAACCGAACTTTCTTTATCTCCGCCAAACCCATGAACTCCAAGTACTATTCTTTTTATATTGCCTCCGGGCGTAAATAACTTACATGGAACAAAATATTTTTCCAGTTCAATATTAAATTCTTTTATCTCCATTTTCCGTTTCACTCTTTCGGTAATATTCAGCATTTTTTATTATATCACGTATTTTTTCTTTTTTCAATCACCGTGATATAAATACTCTCACAAACCAAAATCCCCCGCGTTGCGGGGGATTATTTTATTCACAGCATTCGTCTTTTTTAACTGTTTTCTTTTTCATTTCTTTTGCAGGAGATGTTGAATCGCCAAGGCCTGTTGTTTCCGAAAAAACAACATTTGATTTCGCCATATCAACCGCGTCTGTTGGAACAATTATTTTTGCCGCTTTCCCGTCTGACATAGCAACAAGTGCTTCGTATTTTTTAAGTTCAAGAACTGCCGCATCCACCCCTGCTTCTTTAAGCGCCGCAAGACCGTCTGCTTCCGCTTTTTTAGAAAGATATATTGCTCTCGCTTCACCTTCCGCAAGGGCAATTCTTGCATCTCTTTCGCCTTCGGCAGCAAGAATCATTGCCTGCTTATCACCCTCTGCGCGGGTGATTGCAGCCGCTTTATGTCCTTCCGCCTGAAGCATTGTTTCACGGCGGTCACGTTCTGCTTTCATCTGTTTTTCCATTGCGTTCTGGATTTCTGCAGGCGGAATGATGTTTTTAAGTTCAACACGATGAACCTTTATTCCCCATTTATCTGTTGCATCATCCAGAATTGTTGTCATTTTCCCGTTTATTGTGTCACGGGATGTAAGTGTGCCGTCAAGTTCAAGCTCACCAACAATGTTACGGAGTGTTGTTGCCGCAAGGTTGGAAAGCGCAGAAATCGGGCTTACCGCACCGTATGCATAAAGCTTTGAATCATATACTGCATAGTATATAACCGTATCAATCTGCATTGTTACATTATCTTTTGTGATAACCGGCTGCGGCGGTGAATCAAGCACCTGTTCTTTAAGAGTTACTTTTTTTGCTATTCTTTCAATAAACGGCCATTTGAAATGCAGTCCGGCAGACCAGGTAGTTCTGTATTTTCCAAGAAGTTCAATAACATATTCGTGTGCCTGCGGCACAATTTTTATATTTGGGATGATAATGAGCGCCAAAATTACAAGTATAACAAGAATCATAATAATCCTCCTTTATTTGTATGCACCGCCAAAATATCCCGAATCTGACGGAGTTATTCCGGCTATGTAAAGATGAGATGTATCGCCAAGCTTTTTGCAACGGAAATTTGCAATTCCTTTTTCACGTTCTTCGGTTTCTACCCATGTAACAGAGGTTGGTGCCACAAAGAAATTATGCCACATCATCGCCGCCGACATACCAAGCAAATGTGAAAGAATTACAAACTGTACACCAAGATGACAGAAAAACACTACCATCTTATCGTTTCCCTGCTCCGTTTTGTATATTCTGCCGCTACGGGTATATCCGTATTTTTCAAGAAGTTTATCAATACCATCACAAACCATCTTATATCCTTCGGCTACCTTGCCGGTTTTGATAATCTCATTTTGCAGCCATTTATCTTTATCGTACAAATCCTCGTACTGTGTCCATAATGATGGCATAAAATCCCACGGACTTTGCTTTTTACCCGTTACCGGATTGTCCACCGGTATGTGAAATTCACGAAGCCATTCAAGCGTCTTTGCACTTCTTCCAATCTCATCAAGCGACACTTTTGCAGTATCCTGCGCACGTCCGAGAGGTGATACGTAGAAAGCATCCACATCCCATCTTGCTACTCTTTTTGCAAGTGCTTCGGCTTCCTTCCAGCCTCTCTCAGTAAGTGAATCTATTTCGTAGTTCGGGTCGCCGTGACGGATAAATACCAGTTTCATATACTATCTCCCAAAAATCATGCCATATAATATTTTGTTTTATATTCTTCGTACATATCGTGATATTCTTTTTCATCACCTGTTTTAAGCTGATTAAGATATTCATGTGTTTCGAAAGAATCATTTGCAATTTCAATAAAGCATACGGCAATATTTGAACAATGGTCGGAAATTCTTTCGTAGTTTGTAAGAAGGTCGGAAAGAATAAATCCAAGTTCCATTGTACAGTCTCCCTGACGGAGTCGGGAGATATGACCGTTTTTGATTTTACGTTTGAGTCTGTCAATAACCTGTTCAAGCGGTTCTACGCGTTTTGCAATTTCAATATCATCATTGATAAGTGCATTTGTAGCAAGTTCCAGAATTTCGTCAACCGCCGCAGTAATAACCTTAAGGTCTTCTGTTGCTTTTTCAGAGAATGTAATTTCTTTATCGTGTATTTCTTTTGCCGCTTCTGCAATATTAAGCGCATGGTCGGAAATACGTTCAATATCACCTATGCAGTGCAGAAGCTCTGTTACAACCTTACTGTCTTTTGCAGACATTTCGGTTGCGGCAATTTTAACAAGATATGTACTTGTTTTATCTTCATATTTATCAACAAGTGATTCAAGACGGTTAATTTCATCAAAGTCTTCATCGCTGAAATTATCCATAAGGTTCGCCGCTTTTTTGAACGAATCAGCCGATATTCTTGCCATATCACAAACAAGGTCTTTACATTTTTCAACCGCAAATGCCGGCATAGAAAGGAATCTGTCGTCAAGGGTTGCAAATATATTTTCTTCTTCGTCCTGTTTACCTTTGATTGTAACAACTGCCAGTTTTTCAAGTGCCGAGCAGAACGGAATAAGTATAACGGTTGAAATTATGTTGAACAGCGTATGTGCAAAAGCAATCCCTACTGCGTTTGCGTGCATTCCCATAAACTCAAAGTTTACAAATGAATGTATAATATAGAATACAGATGTTACAACAGCAACACCTATCATTTTTATGTATAAACATGCCAGTGCCACACGTTTTGCATGGATATTACCGCTGATTGCAGAAATTATAGGTGTTATGGTTGTACCTATATTCATACCGAGAAGAAGCGGGAGTGCAATCGAAAACGGCATATCTATACCCGATGCCGCAAGTGCAATAAGTACACCCACGGATGCAGAAGATGACTGAATAATAGCTGTGAAAATTGTACCCACAAGAATACCGATAATCGGGTTTTCAAACATAACAAGGATGCTGTTAAATGCTGTACGTAAGTTTGATACTGCACCGCTCATTGCATCCATACCGAACATAAGAATTGCAAATCCGATAAGGATTTCACCCGTATTTTTTCTTTTATCATTTTTTGCGGTCATTATCATAATAAGACCGATAATTGCAAGAACAGGAGTAAATGAGCTTGGTTTAAAAAGTTCAAGAATAAAACCTGCTCCATCAGGAATATCGGTTGTGGTAAGAAGCCATGCCGTAACCGTTGTTCCGATGTTCGCGCCCATAATTATACTTATTGTCTGACCAAGTTTCATAATTCCTGAGTTTACAAAACCAACAAGCATAACCGTTGTTGCGCTTGACGACTGAATAATAGCTGTTACTCCAAGACCGAGAAGAAGGCCTTTCCATCTTGCCGATGTAAGTTTTGCAAGAATTGATTCAAGTTTACCACCCGCAAGCTTTTTAAGCCCGTCGCCCATAAGGTCCATACCGTAAAGGAACAGGGCAAGACCTCCTATTAAACTTAAAATACTGAAAAAGTATTCCATATTTTCCTCCTGTGTTTATCTTATTTGTTTATTTCAAAAACACCCCAAAACAATATTTTAAATTGAAAGAGTGTTCCATACGTTCTGGTCATACAATCCAATCGTTATATATACTCTTTTGCGATTTTTCCCAATTTTATAACAATTATATCATATATTTCAAGTGATTTCAATAATTATTATCTGCACAAAATTTATGTTTTTACCTTTTTATTTTTGTATTATATGACATTTTTTGCCCAAACCCCTTGCAAAGTATATATGTTTTATGATATTATTTATATGTTATATTCCAAGGCTTATTTTTTTCACATAAGATATAGAAAGGGCGATTTGTATGAAAAAGATTTACGAAGGTAAAACAAAAGACGTTTATAGTCTTGATAATGGCAACGTAATGCTGAAATTTAAAGATGACTGCACCGGTAAAGACGGCGTGTTTGATCCGGGCGAAAACAGCGTTGGTCTTACTATTGAAGGAATAGGTAAAGAAAACCTCCGCACATCCGTATACTATTTCGATCTTCTTAAAGAAGCAGGAAT
>JAZRHB010000111.1:0-2688 GCA_045644605.1 Clostridia bacterium | reverse complement strand
TTAAAGCTTTCTGCCACATTAACTGCGTCCTGACCCGTCATAGAGTCAACTACAAGAAGTATTTCTTTGGGGTCAACCACTTGTTTAATATTTTGCAGTTCATCCATAAGCTCTTCGTTTACATGAAGGCGACCTGCAGTATCTATTATAACAAGGTCATTTCCTTTTGACTCGGCGTGTTTTATTGCCTGACGGGCAATATCAACAGGGTCGTTATTGCCTTCTACAGTAAATACCGGAATATCAAGCCCTGAGCCAACAATCTGAAGCTGTTTGATTGCCGCCGGTCTGTATACGTCACACGCAACAAGAAGCGGACGTTTTGTTTTTTGTTTACGGAGCTGTGCCGCAATTTTACCACTTGTTGTTGTTTTACCTGCACCCTGAAGACCTACCATCATTATAACCGTAGGCGGTTTTGAAGAAAACTCTATTTTTGCTTCGGTTTCACCCATAAGCTTAACAAGCTCTTCACGGACAATTTTGATTATGTGCTGTGCAGGAGTAAGGCTTTCAAGGATTTCTGCACCTACCGCCCTTTCCGAAACAGCCGCCGTAAAGTCTTTTACTACTTTATAGTTAACGTCTGCTTCAAGAAGCGCCATTCGTATTTCACGCATCGCTGACTTTACATCAGCTTCCGTAACTTTACCTTTATTTTTAAGTTTTTTAAAAGCATCCTGCAATTTATCCATTAAATTATCAAATGCCATAATATCTCCTTAAACGCGAATGTCCGATAAATCCTCTATTACCTTTTGGATTGTTTTGGACTTTTTTTCATCCTCTAAAGGTAATATGCTTTCTAAATTCTTTTTTATGTTATCAATCTGATTATTTATCTGATAAAACTTATCTGCAAGCTCAAACTTTTCTTCAATTTCAGTTATAATGCTTTCTGCTTTTTTAAGCGCATCACGCACTCCCTGCCTGCTTATTCCGAGTTCGGATGCTATTTCACTAAGAGACAAATCATCATTATAATAAAAATCCATTATCTCAAACTGACGCTCCGATAATATACTTCCGTAGAAATCAAGCAGTATGGAAAAGTTTAAATCTTTACTCATCTCATCACCTGTAAAGCAAATCACTTTACACATTATACTATATATTTTTGTGCTTGTCAATAGCAAAAATAAAAAACCAGAGCAAAATTGCTCTGTTTTTATTTTATACAAGTTCTGTTCCTTCAACCGCTCTGTTGACAAGCTCCTCGATATCAAGTTTTGATTCTGATTCAATTACTTTTTCAAGTTTTGGTTTTATATCGGGGCTTTTTGGCACAAACACCGTACAACAATCTTCATACGGAAGTATTGATGTGTCAAAAGTACCTATTTTTCTTGCATAGTTTATAATTTCCTGTTTATCAAGACCAACAAGCGGACGAAGTATCGGCATAGTTGCAACTTCACTTGTCACAACCATACTCTGCATCGTCTGGCTTGCAACCTGACCAAGACTTTCGCCCGTAACAAGAACACTTGCTTCGTTCTGCTCGGCAATTTTCTGGGCAATTCTGTTCATAAATCTACGCATTATAATGGTAAGCTGACTTTCGGGACACTTTTCTTTTATTTCCATCTGAATTTCAGTAAACGGAACGATATACATCGGTATTTTTCCTGCATATTCTTCTAAGATTCTGTTAAGCTCAATTACCTTTTCTTTAGCTCTCTGTGATGTATACGGATAACTGAAGAAGTTTATTGAAATAAGATTAACTCCGCGTTTTGCCATAAGCCAGCCTGCAACCGGAGAATCAATTCCACCTGAAAGAAGAAGTGCCGCTTTTCCGGACGAACCTGTTGGAATTCCACCTGCACCTTTTATTTTTTCGCAGTAAACATATGCATACTCATCACGAATATCAACATTTACGGTGATTTCCGGATTTTTAACATCTACTTTAAGATGAGAGAAATTAGACAATATAAATCCGCCTGTTTCGGCACAAATTTCAGGTGATTTCAGCGGGAATTTTTTATCCGCTCGTTTAGCTTCAACTTTAAAAGTTTTTGCCTTGGATAATGGTTCTGATATCTTCTCCTTAATAACTCTGTAAATATCATCCATATCTTTTTCGGCGATATATGCAGGAGAAATTTGTGTGATACCAAATACTTTTTTTATACTTTCCATCGCAGGGGCAATTTTCGACTCTTCGTTCTTCGGTTCAACATACATCGTCCCTTGCGCACGGTATATTTTATAATCGCCGTGTTTGCTTACGCTATGACGGATATTTGTCATAAGTCTCTCTTCAAATTTTCTTCTGTTGTTTCCTTTTAAAATAAGTTCCCCTATTTTTATTAAAATCAGTTCATCCACCGGTCAATACATCCTTTATTCAATCTTAAATTTATCTTCCGCATATTCTTTTGCCTTGCGTATTTTAGGTTTGGGCACACCAAACATATTAAACTGATGCTTTTTGCACACAAAATCCTTATCCACAATTCCACGGATACTGCAAACGCAGTCATTCATTGCAAATACCTTTTGGGCAAAAAAGCAATTAAGACATCTTCTATCTTCCATATGTTCCTCCGGTTATTTAAGATTTTTAACCATACGTGTTGCAATGATAATTGCCTGTTCACGTGTTGCATTTGCATATCCCGCGGCTTCTTCTTCAGGTGTGGTGTTTTGCGGCGCAAATCTGTTTTCACCAATACCATTGAT
>JAZRHB010000110.1:0-2662 GCA_045644605.1 Clostridia bacterium | reverse complement strand
TAGTTCTGACTGAACGTAATTTCTTCCCCACCGAGAATCTGTACTATAACAAGTCCTCCGCCGAGTTTTAGTGCTGTTTCCAGAGAATCCGATACTCTGGATTTTGGTTCCGCTCTTATAATAATTCGGTCAACAACAATTTCTATATTATGTTTTTTATTCTTTTCAAGATTTATTTCTTCTTCAATCTCGTACATATTGCCGTCAACGCGCACACGTACAAACCCGCTTTTTTTCGCATCTTCAAAAATGGTTTGATGTGTTCCTTTTTTGCCACGTACTACAGGCGCCATAATAACAAGTTTTGTTCCCTCATCAAAACTCATTACCTTATCCACAATCTGGTCAATGGTCTGCTGTGTTATGGGTTTTCCGCATTTCGGACAGTGCGGATGACCTATTCTTGCGTATAAAAGACGGAGGTAATCATAAATTTCCGTTACCGTACCAACCGTTGACCTTGGGTTTTTCGATGTGGTTTTCTGGTCAATGGAAATTGCGGGCGAAAGCCCTTCAATATAATCCACTTCGGGTTTATCCATCTGTCCAAGGAACTGACGCGCATATGCAGAAAGGGATTCCACATAACGTCTTTGTCCTTCGGCGTATATGGTATCAAACGCGAGCGAGGATTTCCCCGAACCCGAAAGTCCTGTCATAACAACCATTTTATCACGCGGTATTTCAAGGTTTATATTTTTTAAATTGTTTTCCCGTGCACCTTGTATAACAATTTTATCTTTAGCCATTTATGCTTTCACTTAACTCCTTTATTTTATCACGAAGCGATGCCGCCAGCTCAAAATCAAGCATTTTTGCGGCTTTCTGCATTTCTTTTGTAAGAGAAACAATAAGTTTATGAACGTCCTTTTTACTGCGTTTTGCTGCAGGTTCTTTATCGGGACGTGTCGCTTCAATAACGTCATACACCGCTTTGATAATTGTTTTCGGCGTTATGCCGTTTTTCTTATTATAATCATCCTGAATTTTTCTTCTGCGGTTTGTTTCATCTATTGCCGCTTTCATTGCAGGGGTAGTTTTGTCGGCATACATAATAACTCTGCCTTCGGCGTTTCGTGCAGCCCTGCCTATTGTCTGGATAAGCGATGTTTCACTACGCAGGAACCCCTCTTTATCCGCATCAAGTATTGCAACAAGCGATACTTCGGGCAAATCAAGACCTTCACGCAGAAGGTTAATTCCGACAAGTACATCAAACTTCCCAAGACGGAGATTTCGGATTATTTCCATACGCTCAAGGGTTTCAACATCGGAATGAAGATACTGAACTTTTATGCCCTGTTCGGTTAAATAGTCCGTAAGTGCTTCCGCCATACGCTTTGTAAGCGTGGTTACAAGCGTGCGCTGATTTTTCTTGATTCCCTCATTTATTTCGTGCAGCAAATCGTCAATCTGCCCCTCTATCGGGCGCACAAAAATTTCCGGATCAAGAAGTCCCGTAGGACGTATAACCTGCTGAACAACCTGCGATGAATTTTCTTTTTCATATAACGCAGGTGTTGCTGAAACATATATTGTCTGGTGTATTTTCTTTTCAAATTCATCAAAATTAAGAGGTCTGTTATCAAATGCCGACGGAAGACGGAATCCGTATTCCACAAGCGACTGTTTTCTTGCTCTGTCGCCGTTATACATTGCGCGCACCTGCGGAATTGTAACGTGCGATTCGTCCACCACAAGCAGAAAATCGTCGGGAAAATAGTCAAGCAGAGTATACGGAGTAGAGCCCGGTGCGCGTCCCGCAAGATGCCTTGAATAGTTTTCTATACCGCTGCAAAATCCGATTTCGGAAAGCATTTCCATATCGTATCTTGTGCGCTGTTCAATTCTTTGTTTTTCAAGAAACTTATCATTTTCTTCAAAATATTTTATCCGCTCATCAAGCTCTTCATTTATATTTTCAATTGCTGTGCGCAGTTTTTCTTTCGGTGTTGCATAGTGTGATGCGGGAAATATTGCTATATGGTTTCTTATACCGATTGTATTTCCCGTAACAAAGTCCACTTCTTTTATTTTTTCAATTTCGTCACCAAAAAACTCTATTCTTACAACATTTTCGGCACCTGCAGGATAGATTTCAACAACGTCGCCGCGAACACGGAAGCTGCCTCTTGCAAAATCCGTATCCGCACGTTCATACTGAATTTCCACAAGCTGATGGAGCACGCTGTCACGGTCTTTTTGCATACCGGGACGGAGCGATACCATAAGATTTTTGTAATCCATCGGGTCACCAAGACCGTATATACAGCTGACGGACGATACAATTATAACGTCTTTTCTTTCAAAAAGTGCCGCCGTTGCCGAGTGGCGCAGCTTATCTATTTCATCGTTTATTGACGAATCTTTTTCAATATAGGTATCTGTGTGTGCAATGTATGCTTCCGGCTGATAGTAGTCATAATAGGAAACAAAATATTCAACTGCATTATTAGGGAAAAATTCCTTGAATTCATTGCAGAGCTGCGCCGCAAGGGTTTTATTGTGTGCAAGCACAAGTGTAGGTTTGTTAACCTTTTCGATTACATTTGCAATTGTATATGTTTTTCCGCTGCCCGTTACGCCAAGCAGAATCTGCCCGGTTTCCCCACGTTTTACACCATCCACAAGCTTTTCCACTGCCTGCGGCTGGTCGCCCGTT
>JAZRHB010000109.1:0-15796 GCA_045644605.1 Clostridia bacterium | reverse complement strand
TTTCGGGCGAGTTTACGGACGGCTTTGAAGCCTACAGCACCGACCAGTTTCCGTTTCGCGAAAACTTAAGAACAGTAAAAGCACTTTTTGCAACCGGCGCACTTGGAAAACTTGATAATAACGGGCTTTTCGTATCGCAGGGTCATATTTCAAAACTCGACGACCCGCAAAACGAGGATATGATGGACTATGCCGCAAATAAATTTCTTGAAATAAAAAATAAGTTTCTGAAAAATGATGTTTATTTCGCCATAGTACCGGATAAAAATTTTATCCTCGCGCCCGAAGGAGGATATCCGTCACTTGATTATAATGCGTTTGCAGAAGGCATGAAATCACGCACGCAGTATATGAAATATATTGATGTTTCGCCAATGCTTTCGCTTGATGATTATTATAAAACCGACAGCCATTGGCGTCAGGAAAAAATAACGGATATTGCGGGCTATATTGCAAATGAAATGGGTAGCAAAATTCCGATGGAATATACCGAAAACACACTCGAAAATCCGTTTTACGGCGTGTATGCAGGACAAAGTGCCCTGCCGGTAAAACCTGACACTATAAAATATCTTACAAACGATGTTATGGACGGATTTAAAGTAACGTACTTTGGCAGCGGAAAACCCGAACAGGGCGGAATGTATGATATGGAAAAGGCATTCGGTAAAGACCCGTACGAAATGTTCTTATCAGGCTCAATGCCGCTTCTTACAATAGAAAATCCGAATTCGGAAAATGAAAAAGAGCTTGTAATATTCCGTGATTCGTTCGGTTCATCCCTTGCACCGCTTATCGCACAAGGGTACAGCAAAACAACGGTAATAGATATACGTTATATGCAAAGTGCGTTTATAGGAAACTTTGCAGATTTTGAAAATGCCGATACCCTGTTTATCTACAGCACATCACTACTCAACAACAGTACGGCAATGAAATAATAAAAATAAAACCCCGATTGCAAATGCAATCGGGGTTTTTGGTATTTATTTTTTCGAATGAATTATTTCAATAAACAGTCTTGCGTAGTTTACCAGTGATACAATGGAAACAAGTCCTATAAGGCAGGAAATTGCAACCGTTGAAATATTTACGCTCGGCATTGCGATAAGGTAGGTGACGGTAAAGAATATTACAAACGAACCGAGTTTTCCCACTTTATTTGCCGGAACAACAATTTTTTTGACAAGCAGATAAAGCGCACCCACAATCATCATAAGCTCTTTAAGTGCCACGATAAGCACAACCCACGGCGGCAGAATTCCGCCGAGCCACAGGCAAACAATTGCCGAAATCTGCAGCAGCTTGTCTGCAAGCGGGTCACAAAGTGTTCCGAATTTGCTTATTGCATTATATTTTCTTGCAAGATACCCGTCCACAAGGTCGGTTACACAGGCAAGAACAAAAATTCCTGCGGCTATAAAGTTATTTACCCAATAATAGTATATAAATACCGGTATAAGTAAAATCCTTATAAAAGTAAGGATATTAGGCACTTTTTTCATAACAAAAATAATTCCCCTTATATTAAAGCTTTGTACAAACCCCTGTTTCAGCTACGCCGTATGCGGTTTCAACAATTTTCTGGTTGAAAATTGCTTCCTCCGGAGTTACAATTTCAGCCTCTTCTCCAAGAATGTATTTTCCGAAATTCTCAATTTCTTTCTGATACATATTTCCAAGTTCGGCTTCCATTTTAACCGGACCGTTGTCTACCCTGTTCTGTGCGGCATCATAACCAAGTGAATCGTCGGCAATAATAATTTCAACGTTGCCGCCTTCAACCTGACTTATTGTACCGTTGGCAAGGATACTGCCCTTTGTGCCGTAGAATTCAAGGAAGCATTTTGCGGCAATGTCGGGAATGTTGAAGTTAGCATCAACAAACACCTTTGCGCCGTTTTCCATCTGCATAAGAACAGCGGAAGAATCGTCGGCATTATATCCGAAAGTACCGTTATCCGCAAAAGCGAAAACCTTTTCGGCTTTAAGACCGGTTATGTACTGAATAAGGTCGATACAATGGATACCCATATCCATCATTGCACCGCCGCCGGATTTTGATTTATCCTGACGCCAGTTGCCTTCCATTTTCGGATACCAGCAGGTAAGCTGACCGCGGCAGGAAACAATTTCGCCTATTGCACCGGACTGAATTAATTCCTTCATTTTCTGATGATATGCGTGATATCTCATCATAAATCCGATACCGAGCTTTACGCCTGCTTTTTTGCACATTTCATAAATTTCTTCGGAATCGGCAACTGTAAGACCCATCGGTTTTTCAAGCAGAATATGTTTTTTTGCTGCTGCTGCTGCCGCAACCTGCGGTTTGTGGCAGAACACGGGAGATGCAATGTAAACAACATCAATATCATCCCTTGCAAGAAGGTCAGCTTCGTTATCATAAGCGGCAAGAGCGCCGTATTTTTCCTTAACTCTTTCTGCGGCTTCTTTATTGGCATCCATAACGGCAATAAGCTCTGCATTATCAGCAAGCATCATCCCCGGAATAGTACGTCGGTCTGCAATACCGCCGGCGCCTATAACGCCCCATCTCAATTTAGTCATTTCAAAAACAACCCTTTCTGTAATAGATGTTTAAATTTTACTATATATTACACTTTTTGTCAATAGACGGTATGACGATTAGGACAAATATTATTATTATTGACATCAGTAGTATATTCTTATATAATATTATATATATACATAAGAGAAAGGGTCGGCTTGAAATGGCAGAAAGCGTAAGAAAAATATCTGAAGTTCCGAAAGGACAGAGACTGCAGTTTTTTATAGATTATTTCTGGATGCACACATTATTGATTGTATGTGCAATTCTTTGTGTGGGGTATCTTATATATGCGTTCAACCAGCCGCGTCCCGATGCAAGAGTGCTTATGGCAAGCTATGAGGATTTTGCCGCTGAAGAAGTGCTTGGCGAGATTGAAAAAGGGTTTAATGAGCAGGAAATGGATTTCAATGAAGACGGCAGGGTAATGATGAATATAAACTACAATTTCCTTGATGAAAGTCTTAAAGTGCGTGCGCCTGAAATGTTTGTTACTCTGCAGACAAAGCTTATGACATCGGTAGGTGACAGATCGCAGATTTATCATATTCTTGATGAAAAAGCGTATCAGATGTTTTATGATTTTACTGCAGTGGGAACATATGCGGATTTTGAAGGGTATGAAACAGGGCACGACCCGGAAGAATATGTCAAAATACCGCTTGGCGAAATCCCGATTTTTGATAAAGAAGCGTTGGGAAAAGGCGCAGACGGGCTGTTTCTTACGGTGCGTCCGAGGGCAACAGCAGAGCTTAAAAATGATAAAGCAACAGAAAATTATAACAAGCATATAGATGCGCTTGCAAAAGTGCTTGGATTTGAAAAGGCAAATTAAAAAAACTATAGACAAAACATAAGTTTACTGTTATAATATAATAAGTAGCTAAATTATACGGAGGAAAGTCTATGAAAAAGTTAATATCGCTTGTGGTAGCAGTGTTTTTGTGTCTGTCTTCCGTTTCGTTTGCGGAGGGCGGGCTTCTTATACCACCTGCACCTGAAGTGCAGAAAGAAATAACAGTTTTGTTTGGTGGCGAAAAGCTTGAATTTGATTCGGACCCGGTTATAATAAACGGCAGAACAATGGTGCCGATGCGTAAAATTTTTGAAGAGCTTGGCGCAACAGTCGGCTGGGACGGCGATGCCCGCAGGGTTGAAGCTGTGTTTGATGACGGCACGCACATTCTGCTTTATATTGATAATTTGGTTGCATATAAAAACGGTGAAGCAAAAATCCTTGAAACCGCACCGTTTATAAAAGATTCAAGAACGTTTGTGCCGCTTCGGTTTGTATCTGAAGGCAGTGGCGCAGGCGTTGACTGGGACGGCGATACTTATACTGTTACGGTAACACCGCCTTATCTTGATTGCAAGTTTGTTCCGTTCGGCGAATTTATGACAATTCCGTCGCCGGCGAGTGCATCGGAAATGTTTACTATTACAGATTATGTGAGAGATTCGTCAGGAGCAGTAGTAACATACAGCATAAAAGAAGCCGGAATGGAAAACGTAATAAAATACGAGACGTATCTTGAAACTTTCGGATACGAAAGAATATACGGACAGGCGCACGATGCAGAAAAGATTTTCTATAACACACCGGTTGTTATAAAAACCGAGGTTATAAAATCAGAAAGCTATAAAATAAACATTTATTCCGACCCGGAAGGGAACACAATTAAAAAATATTTGAAATAACGGAGGCAGAAGAATAATGGAAGAAAAAAACTTAAACGAAATGGGTAACGTGAAAATATCCGAAGAAGTAATCGGACTTCTGGCAGAAAAAGCAATAAAAAATATTGATGGCGTTGTAGGTCTTACAAGTAACGTGGTGGAATCACTTGTTGCTATGGTAAGCAGAAAAACGGGCGTCAAAGGCGTAAGTGCTGACATAAAAAACGAAATCGTAAACATTACACTGCATACCGTAATCAGCTTTGGTGTAAGAATTCCGGAAGTTGCATGGCAGATTCAGGAAAATGTTAAAAGCGTTGTTGAAAGTATGACGGGGCTTACGGTTGATAAAGTAAACGTATGTGTTGACGGCGTGCAGTTCCCGGAAGAACAGCCCGTAGCTGAAGAAAGTGTGGCGGAAGAAACTGCCGAATAATTGTACTTTGTAAACTTAAAGCATTTTGGCGACTTACCGGATATAACTGAATATCTCTGTAAGTCGCTTTTTTTATAACGGAGGGAAGCGCATGAAAACAGCGCAGATTGGCGAATTTGGTGAAATACTGAATTTTAACAGAAGAACAGCAAGGGACCTTGCATTCAAATACGTGTTCAGATGGATTTTTGTTGGCGAAGAAGCTCTTGTCGAAATGGATGCGGAAATTGCAGAACTTGATTTTAAACCTGTGGATATAGAATATATCCGCAAAGCAGTAGCAGGTGTTATCGAAAACATGGCGGAAATTGATGCCGTTATTGAAGAAAAATCAAAAGGATGGAAGAAAAACAGAATTTCAAACGTGTGCATAAGCGCAATGCGTCTTGCGGTGTATGAAATTCTGCATATGGAAGACATTCCGCGCCGCGTATCAATAAACGAAGCGGTTGAAATTGTAAAAACTTATGATATGGCTCCTGCCGCGTCCTTTGCAAACGGCGTGCTCGGCAAAATCGGTGAGATTGAGGAAGGCGACAAGGAATAAAAATTGAGGGGGTTTGCTCCCCTCGGCATAAAGGATTTTTATGGAAGAAAAAAATGTTTTTACCATAACACAACTTAATAGATATATTAAAAACATAATAGAATCGGATTTTGCGCTTAAAAACATTTGGCTTAAAGGCGAAATATCAAACTTTAAAGAGCATACGTCGGGACATCTGTACCTTACGCTTAAGGATGAAAATTCCGTAATAAATGCAGTAATGTTCAAAGGCAGTGCATCGGGACTGTTGTTCCGACCTGAAAATGGTATGAAGGTAACGGTGAAATGCAGTATCCGCGTGTATGAACCGATGGGTGGATATCAGGCGTACATAACCGAAATGGAAAAAGACGGACTTGGCGATTTGCATCTTGCATTTGAAGAGCTTAAAAAGAAGCTTGCCGAAGAAGGTCTTTTTGATGCGGCAAGGAAAAAACCTATTCCGCATTTCCCCGAAAGAATCGGTATTGTAACGTCGCCTACGGGCGCGGCAATCCGCGATATGCTTAACATAATCGGCAGACGTTGTAATTATGCAAAGGTATATATTTATCCCGCACTTGTTCAGGGCGAGGATGCACCGCCGCAGATTATTGAAGGTATAGAATATTTCAACAAAACAAAAAGTGTTGACGTTATAATAACGGGGCGTGGCGGCGGCTCGATTGAAGATTTGTGGGCGTTTAACGACGAGCGTGTGGCAAGATGTATTGCCGCATCGGCTCTTCCCGTAATATCGGCAGTCGGACACGAAATTGATTTTACCATTGCCGATTTTGTAGCCGACCTTCGTGCGGCAACACCGTCGGAAGCGGCGGAACGTGTTGCAACCGATTCGGCTGAACTTAAAAAACGTCTTGAAACTGCGGCGGAAAAGCTTAGCTCGGGTCTTAAAAACAACATAACCCAAAAGAAACTTCAGCTTGAGGTGCTTAGTTTAGACCGCATTTTTGAAGGGTTTAAAACAGGACTTGAAGATAAGAAAATTAAAATAGACGAATATATGGAAAATATTTCAAAAAGCATGAACATACTTTTTGAACGAAAAGTGCAGCAGCTTAAAATGCAGGCGGCGGGACTTGAAGCATTAAGTCCGCTGGCGGTTTTGTCAAGAGGATATTCCATTACATTTGGAAAAGAAGGCAAACCTCTTGTTAAAACGACAGATGTAGAAAAAGGCGATACTGTAACGGTCAAACTTTCCGACGGAGAGTTTGGCGCAAGGGTTGAAAACATCAGAAAGGCGGAAAAATAAATGGCTGAAAAGAAAACATTTGAAGAACTGTTGCAGGAGCTTGGTGATACAGTAAGAAAACTTGATAACGGACAAACTCCGCTTGATGAGGCAATGGAGCTTTTTGAAAAAGGTGTAAAACTTACAAAAGAATGTAATAAAATTCTTGATACCGCAGAGAAAAAAGTAAGTCTTTTACTTAAAAATTCCGAAGGCGGAATTACGGAAACAAAAATGGAGGAATAACTTTGGATAATTTGCAAAGGCTAAAAGAAACAGCCGCAGTTGTAGAATCCTGCCTTGATAAATATTTGCCGCTTCGTGACACTTACGAAAAAACCATTTACGAAGCAATGCGCTACAGTGCACTCGGCGGCGGCAAAAGAATACGCGGTGTGCTTATGCTTATGTCGTGCATGATGGCAGGCGGCAAAGTGGAAGATGCCTATCCGTTTGCGGCGGCTATTGAAATGATACACGCATATTCTCTCATTCACGACGATTTGCCCGCAATGGATAACGACGATTTCAGGCGCGGCAAACCGACAAACCATAAAAAATACGGCGAGGCTATGGCAATTCTTGCGGGTGACGGACTTCTCGGTCTGGCATTTGAAACAGTGCTTAAAAATGCACCTGCAGGAGATAAAACGTGGGAAGCACTTAAGCTTATGTCAATATGTGCGGGTCCCGACGGAATGCTTGGCGGACAGGTTGTTGATATGGAATCCGAAAACAAGGAAATAGGATATGACGAGCTTGTATATCTTCAGCAGCACAAAACAGGCGCACTTATAAAAGCATCCTGCCTTATGGGTGCCATAATCGGCGGCGCGGATGAAGAGTTAAAGAATAAACTTGAACTTTATGCAAAAAATATTGGACTTGCATTTCAGATAAAAGACGATATTCTTGACGTTGAGGGTGACGGAGAAGTGCTCGGCAAACCCATCGGCAGTGATGCCGAATGTGGCAAATCAACATTTGTTACTGCGTGCGGTCTTAAAAAATCAAAAGAAATGGTGAAAACGCTTTCAAAAGAAGCGGCAGAGGCTGTTTCGGGAATAAATGAATATGGCGATTTTCTTGCATGGCTGGCACTCTGGCTTGCCGAAAGAAACCACTGATACATAGGGGGAGCTTATGGGGATTTTTAGTAATAAAGTACTTGGATGTGCGCTTGCGGCATGGTTTGTGGCGCAGCTTCTTAAAGTAGTAATTGACCTTTTGCTTAAACAAAAACTTAACATAAAAAGAATGATAGGGGCGGGCGGAATGCCAAGCTCACATTCGGCAATGGTAACTGCACTTGCAGTAGCTGTTGGAAGAACCGAGGGCGCGGCAAGTGTGCTTTTCGCAATGTGTGCGGTGCTTGCATCAATAGTAATGTATGATGCGGCAGGCGTGCGCCGTGAAACAGGCGAACAGGCGAAAATAATCAATCAGATGGTTGAAAACTGGATTGATGACGATACCGATTTCGGCAGAGAACTGAAAGAGCTTGTAGGACATACACCGCTTGAGGTTTTTGCGGGTGCGGCACTTGGTATTGCAATAGGATTTATAGTGTTTTAAAGGATGGTATAAATGAAAGCTGAAATAATAGCTGTAGGAACAGAACTTTTGCTTGGTCAGATAGTTAATACAAACGCACGCGATTTGGCGGCAGGATTGTCGGATTGCGGTGTAATAGTATATTATCAGACGGTGGTGGGCGATAACCCGAATCGTCTTAAAGATGCAATTGCAGATGCGTATAAAAGGGTTGACCTTGTTATTTTAACGGGTGGACTCGGACCGACAAAGGATGACCTTACAAAAGAGATAATAGCGGAATATTTCGGCAAAAAGCTTGTGCTTGACAAACCCTCGCTTGACAGGATACAGGGATATTTTGACCGTATGGGAAGAGCGATGAATAAAACAAATGAAAAGCAGGCATATATGCCCGAAGGGTGCATAATTCTTGAGAATAACTGCGGTACGGCGCCTGGACTTATCGTTGAAGAGAACGGCAAAATTGCAATTCTTCTTCCGGGACCGCCGAAAGAAATGAACCCGATGTTTGAGAATGAAGTAAAACCGTGGCTTAAAGAAAAAACGGGCAGCATTATAAAATCAAGAACACTTAAAATGATTGATATAGGCGAATCGAATATGGCGGCGGAAGTATCGGACCTTATGGAAGGTGAAAACCCAACGGTTGCGCCCTATGCAAAAGAGGGCGAATCCGAGCTTCGCATAACGGCAATGGCAAAAACAAAAAGCGAAGCGGATAAGCTTATAGACCCTGTCGCAAAAGAAATTTATTCCCGTCTTGGCGAGTATATATACGGCGAAGATGATACAACTTTGGTGCAGGCGCTTGTGAAAAAGCTTATAGAGAAAAAGATTACAATATCAACTGCGGAATCCTGTACGGGCGGACTTATTGCATCGGAAATAACATCCGTAGAGGGAAGCTCGGAAATATTCGGCAGCGGATATGTGACATATGCAAATTCCGCTAAGATGAAAATGCTTGGCGTTAAAGATAAAACGCTTGCGGACTTTGGTGCCGTAAGCAAGCAGACGGCAAAAGAAATGGCGGAAGGTGCAAGGGCGGCATCCGGCGCCGATATAGCCGTTTCGGTAACGGGAATTGCGGGCCCCGGCGGCGGAAGCGCCGAAAAACCCGTAGGGCTTGTGTATATTGCACTTGCGGATAAAGATGGTACAATCGTTAAAAAAACTAATCTTGACGGAAGTCGGGATAAGGTGCGCGGGCGTACGGTAAAAAATGTGTTAAAAATGGTAATTCAAAGAATAGATGAGAAAGGTGATAACAAATGAAAGACGCAAAAAGACTTAATTATGTAACAGACGATAAACAGAAAAAAGAAGCGCTTGACGCAATGTTTGCGCAAATGGAAAAACAGTTTGGTAAAGGTGCGGTTATGCGCCTTGGCGAAAAAGGTATTCCTGATATTGAGGTTGTATCAACAGGTTCAATCGGTATTGATGCGGCGCTCGGAATTGGCGGCGTACCGAGAGGAAGAATTATTGAAATATACGGACCGGAATCCTCCGGTAAAACAACAGTTGCGCTTCACGTTATTGCGGAAGCGCAGAAACTCGGCGGCGAAGCGGCGTTTATTGATGCTGAACACGCACTTGACCCCGAATATGCAAGAAAACTCGGTGTTGATGTTGATAATCTTATTCTTTCACAGCCGGATACAGGTGAACAGGCGCTTGAAATTGCCGAAATGCTTACACGAAGCGGAGCAATAGATGTAATCGTAATCGACTCTGTTGCGGCACTTGTACCAAGAAGTGAAATCGAAGGCGAGATGGGCGATTCTTACATAGGACTTCAGGCACGACTTATGTCGCAGGCACTGCGTAAGCTTACAGGTGTAATCAATAAATCAAATACAATAGTTATTTTCATCAACCAGCTTCGTGAAAAGGTTGGTGTTATGTTCGGTAATCCTGAAACAACAACAGGCGGACGTGCACTTAAATTCTATTCATCTGTTCGTATGGAAATAAGAAAAGGCGAGGCAATCAAATCCCAGGCGGGAATTATCGGTAACAGAACAAAGGTTAAAGTTGTTAAAAATAAAATGGCACCTCCGTTTAAAGATACAGAATTTGATATTATGTACGGCGGCGGTATTTCAAAAGCCGGTGAAATCCTTGATTATGCGGTAAATTGCGGAATTATTGAAAAAAGCGGTGCGTGGTTTGCATATCAGGGCGCAAAAATCGGTCAGGGACGTGACAATGCAAAACAGTTCCTTATTGACAATGCAGAAATTATGGACGAAATCGAGGTTATGGTAAGAAAAAGCCTTGGTCTTGTTAAAGAAGAAACGGCTGAAACAGAAGAATGATAATAACTGAGCTTAAATTCAATAAAAAAGGCACCTTTGACGTGTGGGTTGACGGCGAGTACATATGTGATATTGATGACGAAACCGTATACAAAATATCAATTAAAAAAGGTGATGAGGTTTCGGATGAATTTTTATCCGAAATAAAACATCTTTCGCAGGTGCAGGGCGCAAAACGTGCGGGTGCAAGACTGCTTACTGCATCTATGAAATCAAGATATGATTTTGAAATAAAGCTTGTGCAAAAAGGCTTTTCAAAATCTGCCGTACGGCAGGCGGCGGACTTTTTTGAGGAAAAAGGATTTTTAAACGATGCGGTATATGCTTGCAGCTATGTAAAAGATGCACTTTCACTTAAAAAACAGGGCGCGGCAAAAATCCGCACTGCACTTAAATCAAAGGGAATTTCAGCCGATATTATTGATGCACTTCTTGCGGATGCGGATGAGTCGGAGGAAGAAAATTTAAAGGCACTTGTGGAAAAAGAATTTTTGAGAATGCCCGTACGTGATAAAAAGTACGTGGATAAACTAAAACGGAAGCTTTATTCAAAAGGCTATAAAATAGGCGATATAATAAACGCCATAAATGATGCCGGAGGAGAATGTTTTGAAGAATAAAATTGGATTTGTGTCTTTGGGATGTCCCAAAAACCTTACCGTAACAGAAACAATGATAGGATGCCTTACGCCGGAGTATGAAATTGTAACAAACCCGGCGGATGCGGATATAATAATAGTAAACACCTGCGGCTTTATTGAAAGCGCAAAACAGGAATCCATTGAAACAATAATTGAAATGGGTCAGTATAAAGACGGCGGCAGTCTTAAAAAGCTTATTGTAACAGGCTGTCTTGCTGAAAGATATACAGAAGATATTCTAAATGAGCTGCCCGAGGTTGATGCCGTTGTGGGTACGGGAAGCTATTTTGAAATAAAGAAAATTATTGACGATGCAGTAGCGGGCGAAAGGGTAACACATAAAAATGATATCAATACCATAGCACCCGAAAATCTGCCAAGGGTTATTTCAACAGGCGGTGCAAGTGCATATCTTGCAATTGCCGATGGTTGTAACAACCACTGCACATATTGCGTAATTCCGTCACTTCGCGGAAAATACCGCAGCAGGAAAATGGAAGATATACTTGCGGAAGCAAAGGGCCTTGCGGCAAAAGGATATAAAGAGCTTATTGTTATTGCGCAGGATACCACAATGTACGGCATTGACATCTACGGCGAAAAACGTCTTGCGAAGCTTGTAGCTGAGCTTGATAAAATTGACGGGATACAGTGGATAAGACTACATTACTGCTATCCCGAATCCGTTGCGGATGAGCTTATCGAAGTAATGGCAAACAGCAAAAAGGTTTGTAAATACATAGATATTCCGTTCCAGCACGCATCGGACAGAGTTCTTAAAAGAATGGGACGCCGCGGAAAAGAATCGGATTACCGCGCGCTTGTCACCAAACTCAGAACGGCAATGCCCGATATTACAATAAGAAGCACGTTTATTACAGGTTTCCCCGGCGAAACTGCGGAGGATTTTGAAACCCTTATGAGATTTGTGAACGATACCGAGCTTGATAAAATCGGTGTGTTTGCATATTCAAGGGAAGAAGGCACACCTGCCGCCGAAATGGAAGACCAGATAGACGAAGAAGTAAAGGAAGCCCGCCGTGATGCGCTTATGGCGCTCGGTCAGGAAATTTCACTTGAAAAAAACAAATCCAAAATCGGAAGAACAATAAAGGTTCTTGTGGAAGAGCAAATAAAAAAGAATACCTTTGCCGGAAGAAGCGAGGGGGACAGCCCCGACGTTGACGGCATGGTTATATTTAAATCCAAATGTGCAAAAATCGGTGAGTTTGCCGATGTTGTAATAACAAAAGCAAGCGAATACGATTTGGAGGGGACAGCGGATGAATATTGCAAATAAACTTACAATAAGCAGAATATGCCTTATCCCTGTGTTTATCATAGCGGCACTGTTTGATTGTGCGGCGGCAGGCTGGATAGCTTTTTCTGTGTTTGTAATTGCATCGCTTACAGATTATATTGACGGACGTATTGCACGAAAATATAATATGATTTCTGCATTCGGCAAGTTTCTTGACCCGCTGGCAGATAAACTGCTTGTAACAGCGGCGCTTTGCGTGTTTGTGGAAAGAGGACTTATTTCTGTATGGGTGCTTTTCATAATAACAGTACGCGAATTTGTTGTTACGGGCGTGCGTCTTGTAGCGGCGGGCGGCGGAACAGTTATTGCCGCAAGTATGTGGGGCAAAATCAAAACCGTACTTCAGCTGGTTGTAATAAGCCTGATGCTTCTTCCGGTTGATACGGGAATATATATAAACTTAACGGGAACACTTTGCATAGCAGATATACTTATTTATGCGGCCTGCGCCGTAACAGTGCTTTCAGGAATTGATTATCTTACTAAAAATAAGGAGATTTTAAAAAGCGGTAAGTAGGGAGCAAATATGGAATATATGGATTTAGTGCGGAAAGCCGCAGGATACATAACATCAAAAATTGAAAAAGTTCCGGAAACTGCAGTTGTTCTCGGTTCGGGACTCGGGTTTTTTGCGGATTTAATTACAGAAAAATGTGAAATTCCGTACCAGGAAATACCGGGCTTTCCGGTATCAACGGCGCCTGGTCACGCAGGAAAACTTATTTGCGGATATATAGGCAAAAAATACGTGCTTTGTATGTCGGGACGGTTCCATTTTTACGAAGGCTACGCTATGCGTGACGTTTCGTTTTATGTGCGCGCGCTGAAAGTATTGGGCATTAAAAAATTGATAATAACAAATGCAACCGGCGGGATAAACAAGTGTTTTACTCCCGGTGATTTGATGATTATAAAAGACCATATAAAGTTTTTTGACGATTCACCCCTTCGTGGTGAAAATATATCGGAGCTTGGACCGAGATTTAATGATATGTCTGAAGTCTACGATAAAGGTCTTATTGAAATTGCAAAATCGGTAGCGAAAAAACAGGGCATAGACATAAAAGAAGGTGTATACGCTTTTATGCCCGGCCCGTCTTACGAAACACCTGCTGAAATAAAGGCTCTTGGAATACTTGGTGCGGATGCGGTTGGTATGTCAACCGTGCCGGAAGTAATTACGGCGGCGCACTGCGGACTTAAAGTGCTTGGTATTTCGTGCATAACAAACCTTGCGGCAGGCATTACAAAGCATAAGCTTACCGAAGAAGAGGTATTTGAAACTGCAAACAAAGTGGGCGAAAAATTCTCGGCACTTGTTGCAGGTATAACAGCGGAAATTTAAAGAGGTGACAAATCTTGGGTTTAAGATATGATATAAAAGCAATTAAAGAACGTGACCCGGCGGCAAGAAACGGATTTGAAATATTTATGCTCTATCCGGGGCTGCACGCAGTAATGTGGCACCGTCCGGCACACTGGCTTTATAAACATAAATGCTATTTCCTTGCCAGAATGATTTCGCAGTGTACAAAGTTCTGGACGGGAATTGAAATTCATCCCGGTGCAACAATCGGGAAAGGGGTATTTATTGACCACGGTACCGGCGTTGTAATCGGCGAAACTGCCGAAGTGGGTGATAACTGTACAATTTACCAGAACGTAACGCTTGGCGGTACAGGTAAGGATGTCGGAAAGCGTCATCCTACAATCGGGAAAAATGTTATGATCGGTGCAGGTGCAAAAATACTTGGTCCGTTCACCGTTGGAGATAATTCAAAAATTGCGGCAAATGCAGTTGTGCTTAATGAAGTTCCGCCAAACACCACTTGCGTGGGCGTTCCTGCAAAACCGGTTAAAATCAACGGACTTCGTGTTGCGGACCTTGATCAGATACACATTCCCGACCCGGTATCTATGGAACTTTGCAGACTTAATGTTGAACTTGAAAAGATTAAAAAACAATTAGCAGAAGGAAAAGGGGAACAATAATGAAACTGTTTAACAGCCTTACAGGTAAAAAAGAAGAATTCGTACCAATAAATCCGGGAAAGGTGCTTATGTACTCCTGCGGACCTACGGTATATAACTATTTTCATATAGGAAACGCACGTCCGTTTATCATTTTTGATACACTTCGCAGATATTTTGAATATACCGGATATAAAGTAAAGTTTGTACAGAACTTTACCGATATTGACGATAAAATGATAAATAAAGCAAACGAACTCGGTATTACAGTAAAAGAACTAGCCAAGCAGTATATTGACGAATATTTTATTGACGCAAAAGGTCTTGGAATTAAAGAAGCAAGCGTACATCCGTGTGCAACCGACAATATTGCCGAAATTATTAAAATGGTAAAAGACCTTGAAGATAAAGGCTTTGCATATGCAGTAGACGGCGACGTTTATTTTTCAACCAAAAAATTTACCCAGTACGGCAAGCTTTCACATGAGCCGCTTGAAGACCTTGAAGCAGGCGCAAGAATTGAGGTTGACAGCCGTAAACAGGATGCAATGGACTTTGCGCTCTGGAAAAAACAGAAAGAGGGCGAGCCTGCCTGGGAAAGCCCGTGGGGAATGGGACGCCCCGGCTGGCATATCGAATGTTCGGTAATGGCAAACAAATTCCTTGCACCTACAATCGATATTCACAGCGGCGGCAAAGACCTTATTTTCCCGCATCACGAAAACGAAATTGCGCAGAGCGAATGTGCCAACGGACGGCCGTTTGCAAACTACTGGCTGCACAACGGATATATCAATGTTGACAATCGCAAAATGTCAAAATCTCTCGGCAACTTCTTTACTGTGCGTGATGTTGCAAAGGAATTCGATTACGAAGTAATCCGTTTCTTTATGCTTTCCGCACATTACAGAAGCCCGATTAACTTCTCAAAAGACCTTATGGAACAGTCGAAAAACGGTCTTGAACGTATATATACTTGTCTTGAAAAGCTTACATTTATGCTTGACAGTGCAGAAGGCGGGGTTACGGAAGAAGAAACAAAAGCATTTGAAAAATTCCTCAAATTCAAACAGGAATTTACAGATGCAATGGATGATGATGTAAACACCGCATCTGCAATAAGTGCAATTTTCAATCTTGTAAAAGAAGTTAATATGACAGTAAACGGCGCAGTTTCAAAAGAATATGCCGAAAAAATCATAGCTCTTATTCGTGAACTCGGCGGCGTACTCGGACTTCTGCAGAAAGAAATCAAAAAACCAATTCCGAAAGAAGTTCAGGACCTTATTGATGCACGTCAGCAGGCACGTGCTGATAAAGATTTCGCAAAAGCTGATGAAATCAGAGATAAGCTTCTTGAAATGGGAATAACCCTTAAGGATACAAGACAGGGTGTTCAGATAATTTACAATAAATAAAGGGTGATACAAGTGCAGGACTTTAAAATGTACGGCGCGCTTGCGCTTGCATATATGGGCGATGCCGTATACGAAACAATAATCCGGCGGCATCTGCTTGA
>JAZRHB010000108.1:0-6701 GCA_045644605.1 Clostridia bacterium | reverse complement strand
AATTCTATTGTAGCACCCGCGGTTGAACATAAAAGCGAGGGGCTTGTTCTAGGCGTGGGTGCGCAGATGTTCAAAATGGCAGGACCGGTGCTTGTTTACGGAACTCTTTCTTCTGTTATTGTAGGACTTATATATTATTTTATACTTTAATATTTGACAAAGCTTTTTCTAAGATATATAATTTATTCGGGTGAAAAATTTGGATACATTATATAGTAAGCTTAAAAAAATAAGAAAACTTCATAAAGTAGCGTTTCATATGCCGGGGTCAAAAGGCGGGCAGGCTATTCCCCGAAAGTACGCCCGCGGCATATGGAAACTTGATTATACAGAGGTTTCGGGTACGGACAATCTTTATTCCCCCGATGGCATAATTAAAGATGCCGAAACCCGCGCGGCAGAAGTTTACGGCAGTAATGCTTGTTTTTATCTTGTAAACGGCTCAAGCTGCGGGATTTTATCCGCAATCTCTTATATATCAGAGTTTGGAAAGAAAATTATTGTGGATCGCAACTGTCATATAACTACATTAAATGCGCTTAAACTCTGTAATATGGACAGTGTTTTTGCCATGCCGCAGTATATATCTGAATTTGGCATTACAGGAAAAATTTCTGCCGTAGAAATCGAAAGACTTTTGCAGGAAAATCCTACTGCCGTGGCAGTTTTTCTGACGTCTCCGAACTATTACGGAATGGTGCACGATATTAAAAAAATATCTGCCGTTTGCAAAAAATATGGTAAACTCCTTTGCGTTGATGCAGCACATGGTGCACACTTTATGTATTCCTACCTTCTTCCCGAATGCGCAGTTTCTGCAGGTAGCGATATTGTAATTATGAGTGTTCATAAAACTCTTCCCGCTCCTACTCAGGCGGCTATTATGCATATATCGGATAATATTGATGCGGCTTTAATGAAAAAGAAAATAAACATATTTCAGACAACAAGTCCGTCATATATTCTTATGGCATATACTGATGTTTCTGTTTCATATATGAAACAACACGGACGAAAAATTTTTGATACATTGTATAAACACATTACATATTTTAAAAATAGCTGCAAGCTGACGGTAGTCCCAACAGACGATTTTTCAAGGCTTGTAATAAACACCTGCAAAACGGGGAAAAGCGGATTTGAGCTTGCCGATTATCTTGAAAAATACGGCATTATTGTTGAGGCGGCAGATTTATATAATATTATCTGTATTTGCGGCAAGGGTAATTCCCTGTGGGATTTTAAGAGGCTGCTGAAGTGCTGCAACCGTTTTGCAGAAAATCCCTTACCTGCACTTGTGCCGCCGTCATACATAGTTTTGTCAAAGGGCGAGCTTAAGAATATTGCTCTTCCTACTAACGAATTCGACATAGCCGACTGCGCCGGAAAACTCTCGGCTGAAACAATTACTGTATATCCGCCGGGCGTACCCGTAGTGTTTGAAGGCGAACGTTTTGATGATGCACAAATCAGGTTTATACACCGCATTTTATCTCTTGGAGGCAAGGTAATCGGCGTAAATACCGGCAAAATCAAATGCTTTGTTGAAAACAGCTAATTTAATCAGGCATATTTAAATATGCCTGATTTTTTTGTAAAATGAAAGGAGTTGCTTTTGCAACTCCTTTTTAATTAAATCGCTTTATGCTACAAACAAACTTCACCTATCGGAGTACACCCGTACGCCTTCGGGCATGCTCCAACAACAAGTTGCCGGAGTTCAGTTTGTCTGTTCTGCACTATTTTCTCCCACCCTTTTATTTAAGTTTAAATCGGTTTAATCGCAGCGCATTTGTTATGACAGACGCCGAGCTTAATGACATTGCCGCGGCGCCAATCATAGGACTTAAAAGCGGGCCGCCGAATATATGAAGAAGTCCTGCTGCCACAGGTATACCAAGCGTATTATATCCGAATGCCCAGAAAAGATTCTGTTTGATATTGCGGATTGTTGCGCGGCTTAAGGATATCGCATACCCTACGTCACCAAGGTCGCTTTTCATAAGCACAATATCCGCGCTTTCAATTGCAACATCTGTACCTGAACCTATCGCAATTCCCACATCCGCCTGCGCAAGTGCAGGTGCGTCGTTAATACCGTCGCCTATCATTGCAACTATGTTTCCGTCCGACTGCAGTTTTTTAACTGCCGATGCTTTATCCTGCGGCAATACTTCAGCTATCACTTCGTCAATACCCACTGCAGATGCAATTGCATTTGCAGTAGCTTCATTATCTCCCGTAATGATAACCGTTTTTATGCCGAGCTCGTGCAGTCTTTTTATCGCATCCCGACTGCTTTTCTTCACTGTATCGGCAACAGCAATTACGCCTGCAAATACTCCATCTACAGCAATATACATTGGTGTTTTACCCTCTTTTGAAAGGGTTGATATTTCAACTGCTATTCCTTGTTCATCCATTAATTTTTTGTTGCCTATAATCAGGTTTTTACCGTCAATCTCAGCAACAATCCCCTGCCCTGTTACCGAATTAAAATCAGTTATATCGACAAGTGGGGTTTCCAATTCTTCTGCATATTTAACAATTGCTTCACCAAGCGGATGCTCGGATGCTTTTTCGGCAGATGCCGCAAGACGTATAAGCTCTTTTTTATCAAATCCGTCCGCCGTTATTACATCAGTTACGGTAGGTCGCCCTTCTGTTATAGTACCGGTTTTATCAAACACCGCCACATTTATTTTATGTGCGGTTTCAAGAGCCTGCCCGTTTTTAAACAAAATACCGTGCTGTGCACCCTTGCCTGTTCCTACCATTATTGCCGTAGGGGTTGCAAGGCCAAGCGCACACGGGCATGCAATGACAAGAACAGCTACAAATACCGTAAGCGAAAACGCTACGGTTTCACCCGCTATAAGCCAGCCTATACCAGCTAAAAGTGCTATTAAAAGCACAGTCGGTACAAATTTTGCGGCTACAGCGTCTGCAAGCTTTGCAATAGGTGCTTTGGTGCCTTGCGCATCTTCAACCATTTTTATTATCTGCGCAAGAACTGTATCATCCCCCACTTTTGTGACGCAAAATTTTATATATCCGTTTTTATTGATTGATGCGCCCGTCACCTTGTCACCAACTTGTTTTTCTGTCGGGATACTTTCTCCCGTCAGCATTGATTCATCAACAGTTGTATGTCCTTCTATTATTTCGCCGTCTACGGGGATTTTTTCGCCCGGTTTAACAAGGACAATATCCCCCACTTGCACGTCATCAACAAGAACTTCATATTCCTTATCGTCTTTCAGAATTATTGCCATTTTGGGACTGAGGTCCATAAGGGCTTTTATTGCCGCACCGGTTTTCCCTTTCGACCTTGTTTCAAGGGTTTTCCCAAGCATCACAAGGGTTATTATCATGGAAGCAGATTCAAAATAAAGGTTGTGTACGCCGTGCAAATCCCCTACGGTTATGCGGATAACCGAATATACACTATATATGAATGCCGCCGTTGTACCTACCGCAATGAGTGAATCCATATTGGGTGCACCAGTAAACAGATTTTTATATCCGATGGTATAGAATTTGTATCCTGCCGCCATTACCGGAATACAAAGAATAAGTTCTGCTATTGCATAACGAAGCGGAAAGGTTTCCGGCGAAATAAATGCTGGCAGAACGCCGTTTCCGAAAAGCATAGGCGCCATTGCAATATAAAACAAAACTACCGAAAATACTGCCGCTACAACGAACTTAATTCGCATTATTCTGATTTCTGTTTTCTTATTCAGTTTTTCTTCATCCTCACTGACCTTTTTAGGCAGGCGTGCACCATAACCCATTTTTTTAATAATTGCAATGATTTCCGTTTCAGAAATAACATCGGGGTCAAATGTGAACGTTCCCTTCTCACCTGCAAGATTGACAACCGCTTCAAAAACGCCTTCTGTTTTACCAAGCTTTCGTTCAATTCTGCCACTGCAAGCAGCGCAAGTCATTCCACTGATTATAAGTTCCTGTTTTTTCATTTATACTACTTCAAAACCTTCCTCGTCAATTGCTGCTGCAATTTCATCAAGTGTTACCTTTGTTTCATCAAAAATTACTGTTACTTTCTTTTCAGAAGCCGATGCTTTAACTTCAGATATCCCGTTAAGTTCAAGTAAAGCATCCATAACTGCTTTTTCGCAGTGTGCACAGTTCATTCCGTTTACGTTTAAACTTTCTGTTTTCATTTGTATGTCTCCTTTATATTTCAATTTTTTCAAGCACTTTCGACAATGCTTTTGCCATTGAGGCAAAGCCAAAATCTGTGGGATGACAATTATCTACCGTTCCCGAATCAACGCATAACGCAGTTAGGGCTTCCCCATCAATGAAATACACATTTTTGTCACCCTCAGAAAGAGCATTAAGATATGTAGTTTCAATTATTGTTCGTCTCATTTTTTCTTCTTCTGTCAAAAAATGTTTTGGGCGAGACATCATTATCACGGGCAAAAGTGGATTTTTCTCCCTAATAGCCTTGAACATTTTTTCATGGGTTTTTTCGAGATGTTGAACAGACGGAGCGTTATAGTCATAATCATATACAAACACTGACATATTCAAATTTTTAATGTATTCAATCATCTCATCTTCTGCTCTTGCATTTCCTGAGAAACCAAGATTTATGTAATCGTAATTAAAAGTTCTAGAAACAATCGCCTGATAACTCATTCCCGGTCTTGATGCGCATCCTCCCTGTGTTATTGATGAGCCGTAATATACAATAGGTCTAGAATTTTTATATGGCGTAGCTTCTGCTAAAAGAGATTTTTCCTGTAATCCAATATAAATTTCACTGACATTGGAATACAGCGGAAAATTAATTGTTATCTCCCGTTGCTCTTTTTTTCCAAATTCAAAGATGCTCTCATACCCGTCTACAATATCAAACGGAGGGACAAATGTTTTGGCATAATAATTATCAACATACAAATCAAAGCCTATGGAACCAGTTAGTGCGAAATGAGGCATTTTGTACAATCCATCCATTTTGGTATATATAGCTATGTAGGGACTGTCTGTAGCAAATCTTACTCTTCCACCTGCAGTATTCGAGTGAAGAACATATACCCCTTCACTTACACTTTTGGCAACAACTTCAGGCATGCGCCTATATTTCCCATTTTCCCTGAAAACTCCATAAACTTTAAACGGAAACTCATCAATACTATAAAACTTAATATCTTCTTTTTCTATTTTTGTCTTAATTGCAAAATTACTGTCTATCTTTGATATATCAGACATATTAATTTCCTCCTTTTTTACTTTTTATAAAGACTGTATAATCTAGATGCCATTCTTTTTTGACATTAATTCATGTCCTGTTGTGAGTACAAAAATTATAATTCTGTTTCCCACAAAGGAATATTTTTAAGCTTACTCCAAACAAAATTACCCATATTTAATCCCCCCAACTTGTTGAGATGAATTTTATCAAGTTGATAATCTCTGTTTTTCACTCTTGCATAGCCAAATCCTGATTCGCAAAAGACATTTATAACAGGAACTGAGTTAAGTTTTGCAACAAGCTCTATTTTTTGTGCAAACTCAAATTGAGTGATTTTTCTCGTTTCAGTTTCTTTTTCAGGTGGATTTTCATTTCCGCCAATCATTATTATCAATACAATCTGTGCCTTTGTATTTTCCTGCAGAAATCTTAAACACTGATTAAGACATCCACAGAATGATTCATCATCTGTATCATAAATTTCGCCAACAGTTTTTCCTTCATTCGGCAATACATCTATAGTGATAAGGTCAGCTTTATCTTTGCCGTCCTCCAAATTCATAATTGCTGTTTTAGTATTACCTTTTCCGTATCCGTCAGGCGACAATGAACCACCGGGAATTCCCTTGTTGACAACCTTTAGTCCGGAAAGTTTTTCAACAATCGGTACATACTCCCCCTGTTGTACGCTTGTCATAGATGTTCCGTATGCGTACCACAATTTATCTTTCCAATGATTTTTAATCATATTATACCTCCTACTCAAGTTAAAAACCAAACTATTTTTTCGCTAAAATTCGACAATCTTTATATGATTTTGTCAAGTTAGGGACAAAAAATTTTAATGGTTTATCGGCACTTTTTTATCGGAGGTTTTCAAAATCGCCGATAAATTCATACGATTAAAATGCCTTTCTAAAGGCTTCCCCTTGAGGGGAAGCTGTCACGAAGTGACTGATGAGGTGTTAATTCCCTTCAGTATATCCTCACAAACACTCTCAAATCTTTGATTAATATCAAGGTTGGAATATCGTAACACTTTAATCCCTAAACCATTTAGGAAAGCATCTCTTTTTGCGTCATTCTCAATGCCTTTTTCTTCATAATGTTGTGAACCATCAAGTTCAATTACAATCTTGACAGATGCAATATAGAAATCAACAATGTATTTACCAATTACCTTTTGTCTGTTAATAGTTATAGACAAAGTTTTCAAAAAGTCATACCAGAGATGTCGTTCTTCTTTTGTCATATTCTTTCTTAAAGTTTTTGCATTACCTGTTAATTTTGAATTATTCGTTGTATTCATTTCCACCTCATCCGAGTTGCTCCGCAACCCACCTTCCCCTCAAGGGGAAGGCTTTCACATTTCGACAATATTCGACACACATATAAAGACTGTATAATCTGGATGCTAAGTTTTTTGGCAATTGCGACACATAAGGTTTAGATGCAAATTATTTTTGAAATT
>JAZRHB010000107.1:0-4566 GCA_045644605.1 Clostridia bacterium | reverse complement strand
AGAGCAGGTAAGTCGCCAAAATCAAGCGTGAGATAAGGTGGTAAGAAGGGTAAAGGAAGTTTCAAAAACATAAGTACGGTTGATATGGCGGCAAACACTGCACAAACTGTCAGTTTTCTTAGATTTTTGTTCATAACATTCGTCTCCTTAAAAAATAATGCCCTGTAAAAATTACAGGGCAAAAATATATAGCTTTATTAATAAAGCGTAAACTTTTTTCATCCGGACTGTACCGTCGGCTTTGGAATTTCACCAAATCAACCGCAAGGAGAGCGGCTCGTGGGCTTTACCACCGGTAGGGAATTTCACCCTGCCCCAAAATTTACTTTTTTATTGTATCATATGATATATTATATGTCAAGTGTTAAATGTTTGATAATATAAAGTGTGTTCTTTTAATATAAATAAAAAGCTTGCCGAAAGGCAAGTTTTTTTGCTATAATATTCTTAACTGATTCTTTGCTTATTATATGATAAGATGGTAATGGGGTGTTGTGAAAATGAAGAAAAACACTGTGTTTCGTGATATTATACAGACAATAGCTGTTATTATAATTGCTTTTGGGGTAAACTTTGCCATGCAAAGACTGTTTCAAACAGAGCTTCTTGCTTCGGGGATTTTTGTTCTTGCAATATTTCTTATTGCGCTTACAACAAACGGATATTGGTACGGTCTTGCAGTAGCACCGGTTTGTGTGCTTTGTCTTGATTATGCCTTTAATTTTCCGTATTATAACTTTGACTTTACAATTACGGAAAATATAGTGTCAGCGGGTATAATGATTGCAGTAACGCTTGCAACAAGTACGCTTACAACAAAAATAAAAAAGCAGGAAAAAATAAGGATGGCGGCGGAAAAGGAAAAAATGCGTGCGGATTTACTGCGCGCAATTTCTCACGACCTTCGTACACCGCTTACAACAATTTTCGGGTCAAGCTCAACAATAATGGAAAATTATGATATGCTGCCGACGGAACAGAAAATTGCTATGCTTGGCGGAATTAAAGATGATGCCGATGGACTTATCAGAATGGTGGAAAACCTGCTTTCAATAACAAAACTTGACAACAGTAATGTTGAGCTCATCAAATCGGAAGTGGTGCTTGAAGAGCTTGTCGATTCGGTGCTGACAAAGCTTAAAAAAAGGTATCCTGACCAAAAGGTAGAGCTTAATATGCCGGACGAGTTTGTTATTGTGCTTGCAGATGCTATTCTGGTTGAGCAGGTGCTTGTAAACCTTCTTGAAAATGCAGTCGAACATGCAGAAGGAATGACAAAGCTTAAACTGAACATATGTATGGCAGAAGAAAAGATTGTGTTTGAGGTTGAGGATGATGGTTGCGGAATTGACAAAGAAAAGCTGAAAAGCATTTTTGACGGATATTATATGTCAGAAGAAACACCAAAAGATAGCGGGAAACGTCATATGGGGATAGGACTTTCGGTGTGCTCGGCAATTATAAGAGCGCATGGTGGTCAGATTCGTGCAGAAAACAAAAAATCGAGTGGAATGATTTTCAGGTTTTTGCTTGATTTGCAGGAGGTAGCCGATGAGTAATAAATATAAAATACTTATTATTGAAGATGATGTCAATATAAAACGGTTTATGTCACCGCTTCTGGAAGCAAACGGATATCAGGTGCTTCAGGCGGATACGGTGAAATCCGGTCTTATGGTTTGTGCATCGCATATGCCGGACCTTGTTATTCTTGACCTTGGACTACCTGATGCCGACGGCACGGAATTTTTAAGAGAGATCCGTAAAGATTCACTTACTCCGGTCATGGTGCTTTCTGCACGCACAAGCGAAGCGGATAAGGTTGAGGCACTTGATATGGGTGCAAATGACTATGTTACAAAACCATTTGGCTCGGCGGAGCTTCTGGCAAGGATAAGGAGCATTTTAAGGGTAAACCGTCGGAGTGCCGATGCAGGAAGACTTCCCGGCGGCAGGTTTGAAACAGGAGCACTTGTGATAGATTACGATGCAAGAAAAGTGATTTTTGAAGGTGCGGAAATAAAGCTTACCCAAACGGAATTTAATATAATGGCATATCTTTCGGAGCATTTCGGAAAAGTGCTGACATATTCGGCAATCATTAAAGAAATATGGGGAATGTCGGATGCGGGCAGTACAAAAAAACTGCAGGTGAATATGGCAAACATCCGTAAAAAGCTTAATCTAAAACCCGGCGAAAACAAATATATATCAAATGAGCTTGGTGTAGGATACAGAATGCATAACGATTTGGATAATTAACAAAAGTTGATTGTCCTTTTTTCTTAACTGCATCTTTGCCGAAAAGGTGGTATAATTTAATACGGATAATAAAAAGAAGAGAGGAAAAAATGTATGAATTTTTTTGATGTACTTACTTTAATTGGCGGACTTTGTCTGTTTCTTTTCGGTATGAACATTATGGGCGATGCGCTTGAACGTCGTGCAGGGAATAAGCTCAGCAGTGTAATCGGAAAGCTTACAACAAATAAAATTGCCGGATTTTTAACCGGACTTGGTGTAACGGCGGTTATACAAAGCTCTTCCGCAACAACTGTAATGGCGGTAGGTTTTGTAAACTCCGGTCTTATGACGCTCAAACAGTCCATCAGCGTTATTATGGGTGCAAACATCGGCACAACAGTAACGGCATGGATTTTAAGCCTTGGCGGTATTGAAAGCAGTAACTTTTGGGTTCAGCTCTTTAAACCAATGTCATTTACACCGCTTCTTGCTCTTGTAGGTATCATTTTCCAGATGTTCGGTAAAACAAACAAGAAAAAAGATACTGGTATGATTCTTCTTGGGTTTGCCGTTCTTATGTTTGGTATGGATATAATGTCCGGTGCCGTAGAAGGACTTAAAGATGTTCCACAGTTCCGGCAGATGTTTGTAATGTTTTCAAACCCGATACTCGGTGTGCTTGCCGGTGCAGTGCTTACTGCAATAATCCAGTCAAGCTCGGCATCTGTCGGTATACTTCAGGCACTTACCGTAACGGGTTCAATTTCATACGGCGCGGCACTTCCGATTATTATGGGTCAGAACATCGGTACATGTATAACAGCAATTCTTTCATCCTTCGGGACAAACAGAAACGCAAAACGTGTTGCGCTTGCCCATCTTTCCTTTAACATAATAGGTACGGTTATAATTATGGTAGCTTTATATATAGTAAGAGCGTTTTTTGTTGTGCCGCTTCTGGAACAACCGGCAAATCATTTCGGTATAGCGGTAGCACATTCAATATTTAACGTAGTGTGTACAGCAATTCTTCTGCCAATGTCGGGACTTCTTGAAAAGCTTGTTTGCAAGCTTGTGCCTGATGCGAAACAGAAGGAAAGAAAAACAGAGCTTGATGAAAGACTTCTTGCCACACCTGCTATTGCGCTTGATAACAGCCGTAAGTATGCTCTTGAAATGGCAAAATGCTCTGTTAATGCATTAAAAAGCAGTCTTTATACCTTGAGTGATTATAAACCGGCACTTGCGGAAGAAATCCGCGAAGCTGAAGGACAAACAGACCATTATGAAGATATTATAGGAAACTATCTTATAAAGCTTTCTTCACATCAGCTTAATGAACGTGAAAGTGCTGACACAACAAAGCTTCTTCGCGCAATAGGCGATTTTGAACGAATTTCAGACCACGCCGTAAACATTCTTGAATCGTCAGAAGAACTGCGCGACAAGGAAATTTCGTTTACCGATGCGGCAAAAGAAGAACTTAAAGTTCTTGCAGATGCGGTTTCTGAAATAACGGGACTTGCACTTAAAGCTTTTGAAGAAAATGATTTAACTGCCGCGTTTGATATTGGACCGCTTGAAGAAATTATTGATAATCTTAAAGAGCGTCTCCGTGCAAACCATATTGCAAGACTGCAGAAAGGCGGATGCAGTATAGAAGCGGGATTTGTATGGTCAGACCTTATTACAAATATGGAAAGAGTTTCGGACCATTGTTCAAATATCGGCGGATGCGTAATTGAAACCTCGCATCAGAACCTCAATATGCACGAAGGTCTCCGCAAAATGAAAGCCGACAACCCCGAATATAAAATCAAATTTGAACAATACGTTGATAAATATAAAATATAAAGAAAAGCTTGCCGAAAGGCAAGCTTTTTTTAAACTGAAAGGTTCAAAAGATATATAGTTTTAGCTGAATTTTGCACTTTGTGAAAAGCTAAATTATTGCTCCGTAATAGCTAAATTGTTTTTTCAAAATAGCTAAATTAAATTCGCCTTTTAGCTGACCAAAGGGCAATTTAGCTGCGAAGTAATTTAGCGTGCTGTAGCACATTTAGCTCGCGTAAGCGAATTTATATAAAAAAGACTATTCCAATGCAGTGTACTGTTAAGGACAGTCATTTAAAAGGCAGAAACGATTGATTTTCGTTTCTGCCTTTTATCGTAGGGTTCGGCGGTTTCCGACGAACCTCAATGGTCTTAGGATTATCCTAAATTATTGGAAAATGCTATACATTTTCCCTGCTTGTTACAGTACCGGACAATGTAAAACATATTTAATTAGTCTCATAATATTTATTATAAATCCCTTTCTTT
>JAZRHB010000106.1:0-34349 GCA_045644605.1 Clostridia bacterium | reverse complement strand
TTAGCTAAATTGTTTCTTACGAAACAGCTAAATTAAATTCGCTTTTAGCTGACCGCAGGTCAATTTAGCTACGAAGTAATTTAGCGTGCATTAGCACATTTAGCTCGCATAAGCGAATTTAGCTGAAAAAACCGAACGGTTTAGATGACATTCTTTTTAGCTAAATTTTGCAACAAGTTGCAAAGTGAAATTATTGCTCCGCAATAGCTAAATTGTTTCTTACGAAACAGCTAAATTAAATTCGCTTTTAGCTGACCGCAGGTCAATTTAGCTACGAAGTAATTTAGCGTGCGTTAGGCACATTTAGCTCGCGTCAGCGAATTTAGCTGAAAAAAAGACATTATTCTTTGTCGAATAATGTCTTTTTTTCTGGAGGCGCCACCCAGATTTGAACTGGGGATAAGGGTGTTGCAGACCCGTGCCTTACCACTTGGCTATGGCGCCGTAATGTTATTTAAGTTGACAAAAGACGCTTTTCGCGTCTTTTGTCTTTTGGAGCGGAAGACGAGATTCGAACTCGCGACGTTCACCTTGGCAAGGTGACGCTCTACCACTGAGCCACTCCCGCATATTTTATGGTGCCTCCGGGCGGAATCGAACCACCGACACGGGGATTTTCAGTCCCCTGCTCTACCAACTGAGCTACAGAGGCAAACTTTTGGCGACCCGAAAGGGACTCGAACCCTTGACCTCTAGCGTGACAGGCTAGCGTTCTAACCAGCTGAACTACCGGGCCGTGTGTGGTGGGCACAACAGGGCTCGAACCTGTGACCCTCTGCTTGTAAGGCAGATGCTCTCCCAGCTGAGCTATGCGCCCACACGGTAGTCCGTTCTCGAACGGAACATTTAGTATTATACACGAATAAAAAGCAATTGTCAAGCTTTTTTTGAAACTTTTTTTAATTTTTTTCTTTTTTATTGTGTTGTTATCAGTTTTTACTGATATTATGCTCTTATTTATTCGTTTTTACTCAATATTTCTTTAAGTTCGGATTCTTCAAAAACATACTCTTTATTACAGAAATAACAAGTTACTTCCGCTTTTTTTTCTTTTTCAATTATATCTTCAATTTCCTGTTTGCCAAGACTTATGATTGCACGTTCTATTCTTTCCTTGTTACAATCACATTTATATTCGGGAATTATTTCGTCTGTTATCTTTACTTCAAATCCATCCATAACGGCATCAAGAATTTCTTCTATTCCCATTCCGCCTTCAATAAGTGCCGTTACCGATTTTGTTGCCGCAAGGTTTTTCTCAAGCTGCACTATATCTTCTTCCGTTGCCTCTGGCATTAGCTGAATGATATATCCGCCTGCGGCTTTTACGGAAAAATCGCAGTCTACAAGCACACCAAGCGCAACTACAGACGGTGTTTGCTCTGATGTTGCAAAATAGTATGTGAGGTCTTCCGCAATCTCACCTGTCTGCAGTTCTACTTTTCCTATATATGGTTCTTTAAGTCTTAAATCCTTGATTACGGTTAAGTATCCGTCACCAATAGCACCGCCTACGTCCAGTTTGCCGTTTTCTTTAAGCGGCAGAGCTACAAAGTTATTGCCCACATATCCTTTTACTGTTCCCTGCGGTGTTCCCACTGCAAGCACCGTTGCGATAGGACCATCGCCTTTGAACTGAAGCGACACATTTTCCTTTTCGCCTTTAAGCATTGTACCCATCATAAGTGCGGCGGTAATGGTTCTTCCGAATGCCGCCGTTGCAACCGGTGTTGTATTATGTATTTCGCGTGCATTTTGCACTACTCCCGTAGTGAGTGCGCCAAACACACGTATTCTTCCGTTTGATGTTATTCCTCTTACTAATTTATCCATAAATTCCTCCGTGCATTATAAGATTATCAAGAATGTATATTACCATAATAAAAATCCAGGCTATATTATCCGTAAATGAAATAAATGATTTTATCATTATTTCAGGAATCCGATTTATACGTTTTGCAATTCCTCTTACCGCAAACAGCACCATTGCTGCTATCCCCGCAAGAGCAATAGGCAGTACAATATTTCCCATATATTCAATGTTTATGCTGAATAAATCCGCATTAAGTATAACCCACGAAAGGATGTTACATACTGCGTGCATAATGATTGACGGCAGCAGGCTCTTTGTTCTGATTGCAATAAACGCAAACACTATTCCATATATAAACGGCATTGCAAATATGGTAAGGCTGCCGTGGGCGATGGCAAACAGGAAGCTACTTAATATAACCGCAACTGCTTTTCCCTTGTTTGAAATGCCCGAAATAAGAACGCCGCGATAGAAAAATTCTTCCGTTACAGGCGCAACAACGCAGGTTGATATAAATCCGGCAATAAGTGCCGGCATATCTTTTGTGCGTTCAAGCTGTTCCACATAGTCAAACCCACATTTATAAAGCCAGTTGTTTATTACTGCATTAAGAAGTGTACACGAACACCACAAGACAATGGCTATTCCTATGTATATAAATATGCTCCATACTTTTATCGATGAAAACGTCGTTTCCTTGAATTTTTCAAAATTCCGTTCGACTGCAAAATAAATTACCGACGGCACCGCCGCCACCAGAATAAGAAACACAATGTTTGCTGCATTTTCAAAAAACAGGGTTTGTGTATCCAAGCCCAAAATTGGCAGAACATTATGAGCAAACAAGCTGACAAGAATTCCCGTCAGGCTCGAAATAAGCATATACCAATTTATATGGATTTTTTTATGCATTTATGTATTCCTTCTTCCGTAACAATCAGTCGCACTTTGATATCGTGCGGCTCGGTTTCTATTTTATCTGCAAATTGCAGACTGTATGCAACACCAACAATTTCACATTCTTTTGACAATTGTGGCAAAACCCTGTCATAATATCCTTTGCCATATCCTATCCGTGCACCTGTTTCATCAAATACCGCGCCCGGCACAAGCATTAAATCAATCTCCTCCGGTGGTATTATGACTTGGTTTTCTTTTGGTTCAAGGATTCCGAATGCCCCTTTTTCAAGCGTAGTTTCATCCCCAACCGCTTTAAAAATAAGCCTATCGCCTTCTACACAAATAGGAAGAGCGACTGTCTTGCCGCTTTCAAAAATAATCGGCGATAAATCCACCTCACTGCCGATAGCACTGTAAAGTGCAACGGTTTTTGCGGAGTTAAACTGCGGCATATTCATAATATGTCCGCATATTATTTTGCTGTATTTATTTTTCAAATCAACTGGCAAAGCCTTTCTTTTCGCAAGAAATTCTTTGCGCAAGGCGTTTTTATCCATAAATCATACCTTTATAAAGCTCTGCCGCTTCCTTTTCTTTGCCGAAATATTTAAGGATTTCAAACGCAAACAGATGCGCTGTGCCTGCGCCCCTTGATGTTATTATATTCCCGTCTGTTACAACCGGTTCATACACAACATCGGCGCCGATAAGTTCGGTTTCAAAACCGGGATAGCACGCCGATTTTTTTCCTTTTAAAAATCCTGCGTTTCCAAAAACAAGCGGCGCTGCACAGATTGCGCACATAAGCTTATTATTTTCAAATGCATATCTAATTGCATTTTGTACGCTGTCCGATGCTTTTAAGTTGAGCGTGCCCGGCATTCCGCCCGGAAGCACCACCGCTTCCATTGCATTAAGGTCAATCGCTTTCTCCATAATATCAGCAACTACAGTTATTGCGTGAGAGCCTGTTACTTCAGGCTTACCGGTTACAGAAACCGTTCTGACATCCACTCTCGAGCGGCGGAGAATGTCCACCGTTGCAAGTGCTTCTATTTCTTCAAATCCTTCGGCTAAAAATACATAAATCATTTTTCTTCCTCCGTTTTATAGGCAACGTATTTTTCAATCATAAACGCCGGATGATACGAAAGCTTGGCTTTCCTAAGTCCCGGAATTCCCATATCTTCCTCACGGTTAACGTATTTGAGTTTGGAAAATTCGTTTTGCAAAAATAGTTTGTTTATTGCTGCATATGCACCTTTATACTGAGTGTTTGCTTTTTCAATATGAATAAGTGCTGTTCCCTGATGGTTTTCCCCTACTGTTATTGCCGCAATATCGCCATCAACCTCAAGGAATGCGCCGGTTACGTCAAGCTTTTCAAAATGTTCAAACATTTCTTCCACCGATTTGATTTCGGCAACATTATCTTCCGCCCGTTCTTTAATCCATTCAATTATTTTTTCCTTACACGCATCCTTTGTGTCTGGTGTTATACGGTTATAGGAATATTGATAGTTCTTTATAAAGCTGTTGAAATGGTTTTTCTTTGCATGATATTCTTTCCCCGGAAGTTCAATAAGGTTTTTTGTTTCATACACGTAATCATCATAATCTCTGTGGCGTTCAAACTTAAAAAAGCCCGGCATTTCAGTTTCAAGAATATGCTTGGTTTCTTCCGTAACAGGACGGATTGAATATCGTATGCCCAAATCAGCATAGTAATCATCAAGCTTTTTAATTACTGATTTTAAATTGCCCCTGCCCGCCGGAAAATAATAAAACGGCTGACCCTTTGTGGTTTTTGCCATAAGCACCAGAAACCCATCAACTACATCATACGCCATATTATATCCGTCTTTCCAGATAAACATATTTGTAAAATTGGCTTCCGAGTTTTTATATCCGCACATACTATAATATTCATTAAAAATGTTTTTGTCATCAATAGTAATCTTTTTAGGGGTTATCATAATTTTCTCCTATTTTTTCATTAACATTTATTATACCACATTAATATAATATTTTACAATAGTTTTTTTATAAAGAAGGGTGTTTATGAATTTTGGCAAGCTGCTGCATTATCTAAATTACACCGACAGGTCGTATTATGACGTATATATTCCGTCAAAAACAGCTATCAAAACCGAATATGTAAATAATAAAAAAACAGATATACAGTACATACTGAGAATTTACGAAAACCATATTTTAATTGCGTTTCGCGGAACAGATTCCGTAAGGGATATGCTATCCAATATGCAGTTTTTTAAAAAAACTGTATGTCATATGCCGGGAAAACAAAAAATCCGTATTCATAGCGGATTTTACAAATCTTATACAGAAGCAAAAATTTTTGATAAAATAGCTAAATATGTTACAGACAAAACAAAACGAATTGAAATTACGGGACATTCATACGGCGGCGCACTTGCGCTTATTTGTGCCGCTGACCTTGCACACCGGTTTCCTGACATTGAATATGAAGTAGTTGTGTTCGGCGCGCCACGCACTGGAAATAAGGCTTTTTCCGAGTTTTTTGATGAGTATTTACCAAATACATCAAGAATAGAAAACAGAGGCGACATTATTACAAAACTGCCGCCTCCGGTTTTCGGGTACAGGCACGTTGGCAAAACTTACAGAATAGGTTCTTACCGCATACCTTTTTTCTATTCTTTTAAAGAACATTCTCTTTGTTCTTACAGACACAAAATACTCAAATAAACCCTTCATCACACCGCAGATTAAGCTTTGATACAGATACCTCACACGCCGTTTTTGTGATGCTGTCGCCGTCTTCAAGTTTCTTCTGATATTCGCGGCTCTGGATGCGTCCCGTTATCTCAATATTATCGCCTACCTGCAGTGTAGAAGCATATTTTGCGTTTCTTCCCCAGCATATACAGGGTATGTAATCGGATTTGCCGTGCGGACGGTTTACCGCAAGAATAATGTCGGTTATTTCCCTGCCGAATGGTGTTGTTCTGTAGACCGGAAGTTTACATATGTATCCATTAAGATATATGCTGTTGGGGTTTTCCATATCGGAAAATTCGTCTGCTTCTTTTATGTCCTGAACGAACAGCGTGAGAATAAGTTTATTCCCTTCGCCGTTATAGTTATTGTACGACCTGAATTGTCCCGATATTTCAATTTCCCTTCCCGGCAGAATTTCTACTATTCCGAGAAGCTTTTCCGATATTGTAATCACGATATGATCGGCTATATTGCTTAACCTGTTTATTTTAAGAATAAAGTTATAAAAATTTTCTCCTCTGTGGCTATGACTTAAAACCGCAGGAGTTTCAACAACTCCTACCGCTGTTGCTGCATTATTACTGTTTTCCAAGCTGATTACCTTCCTTCCAATATGAGTTTATCCGGTTTTTCTCCGCAAACAAGTGCAAGTGCGTATACAAGCATTGCATCATGCGGTGTCAGTGTACCCGTTTTAACAGGGATTTCCTGCGGCAAAACACACTCGCCGCACACATCGGTTATATTGCGCTGTATACATACAACAAGCTCATCATCCGTTATGCTTGACAAAGTAACAGTACAAATTCCCGAAAGACCACACGTTATTACATTGTTATGATATTGCCCCAGCGTCATAACAAGGTCATGATTGTCCCCATTGGCTATTATTATGCTGTTGTCTGTAAGATTATGAATAACTGAAGCATCGTTTTCTTCCATAACACATATATCACATTTTGTATCATCTGTAAATTCTGCCCAAAGGTTCATTTTATCCAGAAAATGGCTATTTCTGTTTTTAAAACTTTTATCACAACGTACCTTTAACAAAAATTATCTTCCTTTCGTTAGTTGGAGATTTGCCGTCCTGCTGTATTGATTTTATAATTATTTTCATAAATAAGTTCAGATACCGGAACAAAGCTGTAGCCTTCTTCTGCAAGCTGCGGAAGAAGTTGTTTTAATGCCGCCGGAGTGTTTTCCGCTCCGTTATGGAATAAGATAATAGATCCGTTACGCACCTTTGTTTTAACCCTGTTTATTATTTCATCAGGCGTAAGGTCCTTCCAGTCAAGACTGTCAACATCCCACTGTATCACCTTATATCCCAGATTTCCTGCTTCTTTCACAAGATTGTCATCATATTCACCATAGGGCGCTCTGAAAAGCTTTTTTGACACTCCCGTAGTGTTCAGGATTTTCTGTTCACATCCGTTAAGTTCAGATTCTATTTGCGATGCAGACAGATTTGACATATGGGCATGTGTATCGGAATGATTTAAAATTTCGTGACCCGCATTATGAAACGCCTTTACAGAATCAGGAAATCTGTCAATCCATCCACCAACAACAAAAAAGCTTGCCCTGGCATTGTTTTCACCAAGAACCCCGAGTAGTTCCTCTGTATCCTCATTTCCCCATGCCGCATCAAAGGTTATTGCAATTTTCTTTTCCGGCGTTTCAACACTGTATATAGGAAGTGTGTCGGGAGCTGAACCTTCCGTAAAAATTGTCTGCCCGAAATTGTTACCCACAACAAAAATTCCAAGCAACAGGAAAATAGCTATGGCATATACAATAACGGTTCTTTTTGTCAGTACAAATATTCTCAATATCATTTCCTCCTTGTATTATACTGCTATAGTTTTATTTTATTCACTGTCCTCTTATTTAATGTCATAAAAAAAGAAGGATGATGCAAATGCATCATCCTTCTTTTTTTATAAGGAGTTATTTGTTTACAACAATAAGGTCTGCAACAACTGTTGCTATTCCTTTAGTTCCGAAAACAGTTGCTTTATCGCCGGTTTTAACGTCTTTGATTGTGATGGTTTTTCCTGCTGAATCCTGGAATTTTGCATCTCCAATCTCAATACGTTCTTCTACGCCTTCAAGTTTGATATATCCATATGTTGTATTAATATACTCAATTTTTCCTGCATAATTTATTTTCTCTTTTACAGATTCTACATTTATTTTTGTAACTGTTTCTCCTTCTATTGTTACGTTTACCGTATCACCAAGACGAAGTGTATATACATCTGCTTTTTCACCACTATACTTAACTTCTACCGAGTCAAGAAGCGCATATTCTTTTTCTGTGCCTTCTTCATCAACCATAATTTTCGGTTCTGCAGAAATAAGGATTTCTTTTATTGTTCCCGTAGCAGTTCTTACTTTGCTTGATGCTGTTATTTTTCCAATAATATTATATTTGGTTTCGATTTTTACACTATCCCCTATTCGGAGGTCTGCAAGTTCTACTGTGCGTGAATTTCTGATAACTTTCACATTATCATTAACTTTATAGGTTGTTGTTTCGCCGTCTTTACTGATTTCAATGCTGAAGTCAGACGCAAAATGCAGCGCAACAATAACGCCTTCTTCTGATTTATCAGGACTTTCCGCATCAATTTTTGTTACTTTTTCGCCAACTATTTCTACAGTTACAAGGTCGTTTTCACGAAGAGAAGCAATTTGAGTTTTTGCTCCGTTTCGTGTGATGTCCGGCGAATCGACAAGCGAATAACGGAATTTTTCTGAGCCGTCAACATCTTTAAAGTGAACAACAACGGCATCCATAAGCTTTTCAAATTTAACAAATATAAGGCTTACCGTTATTCTTTCTTCCGGTGTTATTGCATCAACAAAGGCTGTTTTCTCACCTTTGAATGTAATTCTGATTTCTGCCCCTTCCGGAACTTCTGAAATCATTGAATAGTTCCCATCAAGCGCAACAGGAACATCTGCTGTTATTACATATTTTTCCTGTGTTTCGCCAACGAGTATGGTAGCAATATCATTACTTGTATTATATGATTCAAGTACTCCGGTTAAATATGTAAAATCAAGTTTATTCATAGCACGGTAAAGCAGTGTTGCCACCTGCGCTCTTGTAAGGCTTGTCATTGGTTCAAAGCGGTTTTCACCCATACCATTCATAAGCTCTTCTGTTGTTACATATGCAACGTAGGGTTTACTTTCTTCAGGTATAGCTGCTTCATCATCATAAGAAAGGTCTGTTTCCTCAAGAGTATCTTCCGCACCCATAAGCTTTGTTATAAGTACTGCAGCTTCATATCTTTTAAGAGGCTGTGTTCTTATGTCGTCTGCAATATAACTTTCAAGGTCGTTTGTATCAATAACTCCACGATACAGCAAATAGCTGATTTCATTTACATATGTTGTTTCATACTTAATTGATACAAATTCGCCATAAATCTCTGTTGCCAGCTCTTTGTATTTTTCGGAAGTTTCATCCGTAAAGCCACATATTCTGGATATAAGTATAAGCGCTTCTTCTTTTGTTATTTCCTTATCCGGACGGAAAGTGCCGTCTTCATATCCTTTAATAATACCTTTTTCGGCCATTGTTTCAACCGATTCAACCGCCCAACTGAGTCTTTCTTCTGCCATATCATCAAAGGCAAAAACGCCAAGCTGTGTGACAGCAACAGCAATAACAAGAAGCGCCGCAATAAATTTGTTTTTCATAATAACCTCCCAAATACTATATAGAGTGTAGTATAAATAATTCTGTACATATATATAGTATCATATCTTTATTGCAATTGCAATATTTTTTGTCAATTTTCCAAAATTTTTGTCTTGAAATAATAAGATAAATGTTTTATAATGTTTTTAGTGGTTGACATAATGTTGATTTTCTTCAGCGGGTATACAAAACCACTTGTAATCACCCCTCATTTTCATTCATCCTGACATAACGCGATAATTCATTTTTGCATTTAAAAAAAATTCTCTCCAAAAAATAGCCGGCACTTTCCTGCCGGCTATTTTTTTGAAAAATTTGACAAAAAAAGGTAAAATATGTATTGACGAAGCACAAAAAATGTGATATAATTACTTTCACTTGCTTTAAAATGGAGGATACACAAATGAAATCTACCGGTATTGTTCGTAAAGTCGATCAACTTGGCAGAATTGTAATTCCGAAAGAATTGCGCCGCACCCTGCAGATTGTTGAAATAGAAGATTCACTTGAAATTTTTGTTGAAAATGATACTATTATACTAAAAAAATATAACGAAAACGCTGATATTTACGGTGTTATAAGACGTGTTGACCAGCTTGGAAGAATTGTTCTTCCCATTGAGCTTCGCAGAAAGCTTGATATTCTGGTTGAAAAGGATTCTCTTGAAATATACGTTGAGGGAAATTCTGTTATTCTTAAGAAGTACGAGCCTGCTTGTATTTTCTGCGGTAACGCACGAAATGTATTTATTTTCAAAGGCAAAAATATTTGCACTTCTTGTATAAAAGAAATTCAGGAAATAAGATAAACTTAAAGCACCGTAATCGGTGCTTTTTTTGTAACTCAAAAGTGCAAAATTTCATATTATAATATTGAAACCACCATAAAGGAGGGATTTTATAATGAGTGAGTTTGTAAAAAAACCAGATGATTATGATAATAAAGTATGTGCTACAGGATTTCGCGATGTAAATGTATGCGTACCTGTAACCATTACACCAGAAATTAATGTTGGAAATGCGTGTGTTAAACGCATAGGTAAAGCCGAAGTATCCGATTACTGTTGTGACGGTAAGGAAGAGACTTCCTGCAGTTTTACAATAAGCCAGAAACTTCGCGTTGAAGTGCCTGTTGATTTTGATGCAAAAGCAACAACCGGCAAAACTTATATTGACTGTGATTGCAGCGATTGCTGTGATGATAACGACTGGTGATTTAATATAAAATTTTTTATTACGCTAAAAAAGAGGGAAATCATTTCCCTCTTTTTTTCATTTTATCCGCATCATAATAGTGTTCGGGGTTATAGCTGTAGATTTCATCATAGCAGTCCGCCTGATACTCATCTATAGCTTTTGATGCTATAAGTCCCGTACAGTCCCTTGCCGAACACGATTCCATCCGTATAAGACCCTTTTTATCTTCTTCCGTTTGCCTGCGGAGTTCTTCTTTTATATCCATATCCGCCCCTCCGTATAATAGTTTAACTCATATCAAACCAATCATACGAGGAAAAGTTTATCCTACAACGGCACCGTCTGTAAGTCCGGCAAACATTTTGCGAAGCTTTTTACGCAAGAATGCATATTCCGCCGATTTGAGTTTTTCGTCTTTTTTAAGAATAAACCTTGCACACTCGCCCGCTTTTTTACATATATCCATATCCGTAAACAGGTTTGCAATTTTCATTTCGGGAAGTCCATGCTGACGTGTACCGAGGAAATCTCCCGGTCCTCGAAGCTCAAGGTCGTGGCGCGATATTTCAAATCCGTCGTTCGTTTTGGTCATTACTTCAAGGCGTTTTTCCGTATCTTTTCCGCCGCCGTTTGAGAAAAGTATGCAGTAGGATTTTTCACTTCCTCTGCCAACTCGTCCTCTTATCTGATGCAGTTGTGAAAGACCGAAACGCTCCGCATTTTCAACAATCATAACGGTAGCATTAGGAACATTTACCCCTACTTCAATTACGGTTGTTGAAACAAGCACGTTTGTTTCGCCCGATGCAAACCTTGCCATAATTTCATTTTTTTCTTTCGGTTTCATTCTGCCGTGAAGAAGCTCAACCTTATATTCCGGAAGAACCATTTTTGAAAGATTTTCCGAAAGCTCTGTTGCGGCTTTCATATCCAATTTTTCAGACTCTTCTATAAGCGGACAAATTACATATATTTGTCTGCCTTCGGCAATTTTTTTGCGCATAAACGCGTTTATTCTTGCTCGGTAATCTTCATTAAGCAAAAATGTATCTATCTTTTGTCTGCCCGGAGGAAGCTCGTCTAAAACCGATATATCAAGGTCACCGTAAAGAATAAGCGCAAGCGTTCTCGGAATAGGCGTTGCAGACATAATAAGTGTATGTATACCCTCGCCTTTTCCCGCAAGCTTTGCACGTTGTTTTACACCGAAACGGTGTTGTTCATCTGTTATTGCAAGAGCAAGATTTTTAAATTCAATATTATCTTCAATAACGGCATGTGTGCCAATTACAATTTTTATTTCGCCTGTTTTTATTTTTTCTATAACAGCCTGTTTAGTTTTGCCGGTTACACTTCCCGTAAGGAAACCGATTTCGGAATTATCAAAATATTTGAGCGCTGATTCGTAGTGCTGACGCGCAAGCACTTCGGTAGGCGCCATAAGTGCAGCCTGAAATCCGTTATTAACTGCGGCGTACATTGCCGCAAAGGCAACTGCCGTTTTACCCGACCCAACATCACCCTGAAGAAGTCGGCTCATTGGTTTTTCGGTACCAAAATCCGCCGATATTTCAGACAGCACACGTTTTTGTGCTCCCGTCATTTCAAACGGCATTTTTATTTTAAATTCTTCTATATAAGCATCCGCCGTGATGACAGGCGCTTTTTTTGTTTTGTCAATTTTTTTCATCATCAGCATACCAAGCTGCAGAAGAAGAAGCTCTTCAAATACAAAACGGTATCGTGCACGTGTATAATCCTGCGAAGTTTCCGGAAAATGAATTGACGAAAACGCATAATTAAGCTCGCAAAGTCCGTATTTCGCCCTTATATCGTTGGGGAAATATTCGTTTATATTACCCACAGCCGCATCGACGCACTGTTTAAGAATTGCCCTCATGGTTTTCTGGTGCAAATCCTTTGTAAGCGGATAAATGGGCGTTACACGTCCCGTATGAATGTTTGTTTCTTCTTTTTCGTATGTAGGGGTTGCCATTTCAATTTTTGAGCCTTTGCGGTTTATCTTACCGAAAAACTTATATCTTTCCCCTACCTTGAATGTGTTTGGAATAAACTTATTATTAAACCACGTAAGTGTCATTGTGGCTGTGCCGTCATCAACAAGGACCTTGTAAATCACAAGATTGTTTCTGACGCGCATAACCTGCGGTTTAAGGACAACGGTTGCAAGAACGCAGACATTATCCCCGTCTTTTACGGAGATAATATCTGTTATATTACTTCTGTCCTCCATATGTCTGGGGAAAAAGTAAAGCATATCTTCAATTGTACGTATGCCAAGCTTTGAAAAAAGCTTTGCTCTGGTTTCACCAACACCGTTTAATGCGGTAATCGGATTTTCCATAATTGTCATACTTCTCGCCTCTAGTCGTGTAATCCTTTGTTTATTCCGCATGCAAGCACTTCCGAAACACCTGTTATTATGGTATCAACCTCTTTCGGCGTTACCATCATATTGGCGGTTTCGTCCATTGCAGAGCGTATCATTTTATATCTTTCTTCTTCATCAAACTGTGAAAAATATGCAGGTTGTCCCGCTTTTTTCATTGCCAGAATCACCTGCTCCACAGCATCATCAGCTATTGTTGCCGCATCAATTACCGTAGGCACGCCTACCGCAATCACCGGAATATCAAGTGTTTTTTCGGTTATGCCTTTACGTTTATTACCAACTCCGGCACCAGGCTCTATGCCTGTATCCGAAATCTGCACAGTTGTGCCCACTCTTGCGGTACTTCTTGATGCAAGTGCATCAATTACAATAACCGCTTTTGGTTTTATTTTATCAACAACACCTTTTATTATTTCAATTGTTTCTATACCGGTATTGCCTAGAACACCCGGCGCAATTGCACAAACGGGCCGGGTCCCATCAATAACCACATCGGGCATATATTCCATAATATGACGTGTTATATCAAGCTTTTCAACCGTTTTTGGGCCAAGCGCGTCCGGAGTTATGCTGTCGTTTCCAAGTCCCGCAACAAGCACAACATCATTTCCGCCGACACCTTTATCTTCAAGTAGTTTACGGAGCTTCTGACTGAAAACATCTTCTACATTTTCACGCTCATATTCCGTAAGATGCCTTAATGTTTTAGCCTCAATGGTAATGTAAGTTCCGATACTTTTATTGATTGCCTTTTGTCCGTTTTCGTTTGTGACATTAACAATTGTTACCTTAACATCATCATAATCTTCGGTTTTATGTTCAATCCCGTCAGGCAGACTTTTTCCGTCGCCGACATAATATTCGTGCGCCTCTACGGCAAGGTCTGTTTTTATATTTCGCATAATACCACATCCTTTTGTGATATTATGCCGATATGATTTTTAAAATATTCTTTTAATGCATTTTTCAATTTCGAAATATACTTTTTCAATATCTATTGTTGTAAACTTTCCGTTATCAAGAAGCATTTTACCGTCTGCAAATACATATGACACGTCACCGCCGCCCGCACTGTAGCATACTGCAGAACGCAGGTTATGTACAGGGCGCATATGCGGTTTATTTATATCAATAATTGCAATATCCGCTTTCTTTCCTTCGACAATTTCACCCGAATCGGTAAACCCGAGCGATGCCGCATTGGTTGCCCATTTAAGAGCATCCGATGCCGATACGGCTTCGGGATTCATATCCGCACCGTTTGTAAGAAGTGATGCAATATGCAGTTCTTCAATCATATTAAGATTATTATTGCTTGATGCACCGTCAGTTCCTATTGCAATATCAACTCCAGCGTCCATAAGACGTTTCATTGGTGCAATTCCGCTGCCGAGCTTTAAGTTGCTTGACGGGTTATGCACCGCTGTTGCTCCTGCATTTTTAAGTATTGCTATATCTTCATCACTCAAATGCACACAGTGTGCGGCAATTACCTTTACATCAAAAATGCCAAGGTCGTACAGATATTGTGTGGTACTTTTACCATACTGCGCCATTGCATCTGTATTTTCTTTTACTGTTTCTGAAAGATGTATATGAAGAGATGTGCCGAATCCTTCCGCCAGTTCTTTCATATAGATCAGGAATTTATCATTTGTTGTATATACGGCATGCGGCGCCACATTTACTTTTATTCTGCCGTCTGCAGAGCCGTTAAATTCTTTAAAAAATTCTATTGTTTCTATTGTGCCCTGATGTTCGGCGAAAAGAGGATTACCAAAATATGTTGCGCCTCTGCCAAGAAGTGCTTTCATTCCGGATTTTTCAGTTGCTTTTGCTACCTGCGGCATAAACATATACATATCGTGGAAAAGTGTGGTTCCCGATGCAATCATTTCCGCCTGCGCAAGCATACTTCCCCAATATGCATCATCATCCGAAAGACGGTCTTCCACCGGGAAAATATAGTCATTAAGCCAGGTTTGCAGGTTATATCCGTCGGCAAAGTTACGAAGAAGCGTCATCGGCGAATGGGTATGCGCATTTACAAGACCCGGAATTGCAATACCGCCTTTTGCATCTATTGTTTCAAACTCTCCGTCCGGAATAATATCCGAAATTTTTTCAATATATTTTCCGTTTATGATTATATTTGTATTTTTTAAAATGCTGTCCGCATTTACGATATTTACGTTTTTAATAAGCTTTTTCATAAAATCATCCCCTTTATTTACTAAATTATATCATTAGTTTACATAGAATGTCAATTATAATACTTTTGCAAAACGGGAATACTAGTTTTGCTGCAGCAGACAGGAGGAAGCTTATGTTTGGAAACGGAATGTATAATTCAAGTATTGACCCGAATGTTTCGGGCTGTTTATACACGACAGGCGGCGATTTTTTTGCATTCAAGGACCTGATTGTACTTGAAAAGCTGAATGCAGACAACAAAAAAACAATAAACCATTTTTTTGATTTACAAATAGGTAATTACAGGGACAAAAAGGGCATATTCTTTTAATATAAGGGCTTGTAAAAGCCCTTGTGTTTTAAGGAGGTTATTTATGATTTCAAAAATCCTATGGGGTCCCGGAATGGTGTTTTTACTTCTTTTTGTCGGTATCCTTTATACGCTTGTTCTGAAATGGTTTCAGTTTACTCATATTAAAGATATTTTTTCAAAAACCCTTGGATCGCTTTTTAAGAAAAAAGGTAACATCAGTGGCGGAGTTTCACCGTTTGCCGCAATTTCAACCGCACTTGCAGGCACTATAGGCACCGGAAATATTGCCGGGGTTGCAACCGCTATTGTATGGGGTGGTCCGGGCGCAATTTTCTGGATGTGGGTAAGCGGATTTATTGGTATGATTACCAAATATGCCGAGGTTGTTCTTGCTATGAAATACCGCACAATAAAAAACGGTGAGCTTTGCGGCGGACCGATGTATTACATAGAAAAAGGCACAAAAATGAAATGGCTTGGCGTACTTTTTGCCGTTCTTTGTATACTTGTTTCATTTGCTATGGGAGCGGCAGTGCAATCAAATTCCATTTCCGATTCACTCCAGTTGGCGTTTGGTGTATCAAAGCCTGCGGTGGGCTTTGGTTTAGCCATAATTTGCGGATTTGCAATAATCGGCGGTGCTAACAGAATTGTAAAAATAACTGAATTTGTAGTGCCGTTTATGACCATTTTTTATATTGGCGGGTGCATATTTTTTCTTATCGCAAAATCAAGGTATATCCCGGGTGCTTTTGCCGGAATTTTCCGCGATGCGTTTGATTTTAAAAGCGCGGGCGGCGGTGTTCTGGGATTTGGGGTAAGTCGTGCAATGAGATTTGGAATTTCGCGCGGAATATTCACCCACGAAGCCGGACTTGGTGCGGCTTCTATTGCACATTCATCATCAAATGAAAAAGACCCCGTCATTCAGGGTATGTGGGGCATTTTTGAAGTGTTTTTTGACACTATTTTAATGTGTACAATAACCGCACTTGTTATACTTACGTCTGGCGTTTCGGGTGCCGACGGAAGTGTTCTTACCGCACTTTCATTTTCCGCTATTTTCGGCGATTTCGGGGTATATTTTATTGCTGTTTCAATAACATTTTTCGCCACCGCTTCCATTCTCGGATGGGCGTTTTACGGACAAAAATCTATTGAATATTTATCTGATAAACCCGCCGCTGATATTGTTTTCAAAACCGCTTTTATTTTTTCGGTATTTGCAGGCAGTCTTATCAATATGCAAAGCATATGGGAGATTTCCGATATACTTAACGGGCTTATTGCCCTGCCCAATCTTGCGGCGCTTATTATTCTTGCACCCGAGGTTGTAAAAATTACAAACGAGTACAAAAAAAGATGATGCCCGAAGCATCATCTTTTTATTTTAAACAGTTTTTAAAAATTCTTCGTTTTTTTCGATTGCCAGACGCACCGCTTCTTTAGCAGGACCGCCTACAACTTTTCGGTATGAAACACAGCTTTCAAGCGATATTGCTTCATACACATCATCTTCAAACACGTCGGAGAACTGTTTGAATTCCGCAAGCTCAAGCTGTTCAAGCGATTTCTTATGTTCAATTGAATAAAACACAAGCTTACCGATTATTTCGTGGGCATTTCTGAACGGAACACCTTTTTTAACAAGATAATCTGCTGCATCAGTTGCGTTGGTAAATCCGCCTCCTGCACCTTTTCGCATATTATCTTTATTTATTCTCATTGTGGCTATCATTTCCGTAAATACGGGCAGGCAAAGTTTGATTGTATCAATACTGTCAAAAATACCTTCCTTATCTTCCTGCATATCTTTGTTATATGCAAGCGGAATACCTTTCATTACGGTTAAAATACCCATAAGGTTACCAAATACTCTGCCGGCTTTTCCCCTTATAAGTTCTGCAACGTCGGGGTTTTTCTTCTGCGGCATAATGGAGCTTCCGGTTGAAAATCCGTCGTCCATTTCAACAAATGAAAATTCGTCTGTATTCCAGAGAATAAGTTCTTCCGAAAATCTTGATAAATGCACCATAATGATTGAAAGTGCCGCCGAAAGTTCTATAACAAAATCTCTGTCACTTACGCCATCCAGACTGTTAAGACACGGTCCGTCAAAACCAAGCTCGCTTGCTACAAAATCCCTGTCAATCGGATATGTACTTGTTGCAAGTGCGCCGCTTCCGAGAGGAAGCACGTTCATACGTTTTTTTGCGTCGCTAAGTCTGCCTATATCGCGTTTTATCATTTCAACATATGCCATAAAATGATGCGCCGCTGTTATTGGCTGTGCTTTTTGCAGATGTGTATAACCCGGCATTATTGTATCAAGATTGTTTTTTGCAAGCGAAATAAGGGTTTCGGCAAGTTTTTTAAGCATTGCCGTAATTTCGCAGATTTCGTCTCTGAGATACATACGAAGGTCAAGTGCAACCTGGTCATTTCTGCTTCTTGCAGTATGCAGACGTTTACCTGCATCCCCTATCCTTTCGGTAAGGATTTTTTCAATATTCATATGGATATCTTCGGCATCAATTTCAAAATCAACCTTGCCGTTTTCAATATCATCCAGAATTTCTTTAAGCGTTTTAACAATAAGTGCAGAGTCGGATTCGGGAATAATGTTTTGTTTGCCAAGCATTTTTGCATGTGCAATACTACCGGTTATATCCTGTTTATACATTCTGCTGTCAAAACGGATGGATGAATTGAAATCGTCAACCTTTTTATCGGTTGCTTTCTGAAATCTGCCGCCCCACAATTTTGCCATAACTTCCTCCGTTAGTCGATAATTTCCATTTTTTCTATAGTAACAGGTGTAATCGGTCTGTCGTTGTAATCTGTTGCAACATTTGCAATTTCATCTACAGTATCCATTCCTTCGGTTACCACACCGAATGCGGCATAATCACCGTCAAGGAATGTTGAATCTTCATGTACGATGAAGAACTGGCTGCTTGCAGAGTTAGGCATCTGTGAACGTGCCATTGAAATAACACCACGTTCGTGGCTTAATGTGTTCTGTGTAAAGCCGTTTGATGCAAATTCACCCTTGATTGTTTTATCAGAACCGCCGAAGCCTGTTCCTTCAGGGTCGCCACCCTGAATCATAAAACCTCTTATAATGCGGTGGAAGGTAAGTCCGTCATAAAAGCCGTCTTTTACGAGAGAAACAAAGTTCTGTACTGTTTCCGGCGCATATTCCGGATAAAGTTCAAGATAAATTTCTCCGCCATTATCCATTGTTATTTTTACATTTGTATTTTCCATTTTAACATTCTCCTTAACTGCATTGTCTGTTGGCACAGGTGTTGGTGTAGGGTTTCCATTTTCCAATGTTGTATATGTCGTATTAACACCCGTCGAGCATGAGCAAAGCAAAAGCATTGCCATCACTATACATAATACTTTTTTCATAATTTTCTCCTGATTATTCAAGTTCGCCAAGTGCATCAAACAGCCAGAATTCTGCAATATCGATTGCTTTGTAAAGATTTTCACGTTCCGCTTTTTTTACTGTTGCACCTGTTCTGTTATCTTTAAGTTCGATAACTACATTTGTTGCAATATCAATTTCACCATTTTTGGTCTGGTCGGTGATTGTGAAAACAATCATAAAATCTTCCTGAACGCTACCGAAATAAATCACATTTTCTCTGCGCTGCATCGGTTTTCCTTTATAAGTTAAAATCGTATTTTCAGCCAATTTTTTGTCCTCCTATTTGTTTAATATTCTTAATTTTATCACAAATCATTCAAATAGTAAAGTTATTTTTTACTATTTTTTCATAAAATTTTTAAATTTTTTTGTAAAAAATGCTTGCAAAATCGGTAAAGAAATGTTATTATATTATATATGTATGAGTTTACAATGGGAGGATTTATACAATGAGCAACAGAATTTTTCAGAATGTTATTTTTCAGTTAAAGGATCTCTATGGCAGACGCCTTGGAGTTATTGATACTTCAGGTGGTGTTACTGCATGTACATACGGAATTCTTGACGCAACTACAGTTGATCATATTCTTAAAAAATATGCCGATCCTGCTGCGTTTTATTCCTATAACGGTTTTACATACAAACCCGTAGGTAACAGAAATAAGCTTGATTTTATTACTTTCTGTGAAGGAGTTGACGAAACTGCACGTACTTGCTGCAGTGTTCTTGCTATTACTCTTTCCAATATAAAAGTATTTCATGATGAAAAATATGATAAAACAAACTTAATTAAAAATATCATTCTTGATAACATTCTTCCCGGCGATATTTTGATTAAAGCAAAAGAACTTCATCTTCCTGTTGACGTAAGCCGCGTTGTTTTTCTTATTCAGGCTGAAAACTCAACCAATTTCTCTATTTTTGATATTCTGCAGAACCTTTTCCCCGAAAAAGGCAAAAACTTTATTGTAAATATAGACGAGCGTTATCTTGCACTTATTAAAGAGGTTCGTCCGGGCACAGACGCCAAGGAATTTGAAAAAATTGCAAAATCCATTACGGATACACTCTATACCGAAGCACTTACAAAGGTTTATGTGGGTATAGGTTCAATCTGCAATAACATCAGAGACCTTGCGCTCAGTTATAAAGAAGCTCAGGTTGCCCTTGAAGTTGGTAAAGTTTTTGATATTGAAAAACAGATTATCAGCTATGAAAATCTTGGTATCGGAAGACTTATTTATCAACTTCCGACAACTCTTTGCGAACTTTTCTTATCCGAAGTGTTCAGAAAAGAATCCATTGAAGCGCTTGATCAGGAAACAATCCTTACAATACAAAAATTCTTTAAACATAACCTTAATGTATCCGAAACTGCAAGAGAACTTTTTGTTCATCGTAACACACTTGTATATCGTCTTGATAAAATCGAAAAAATTACAGGTCTTGACCTTCGTCAGTTCGACCAGGCGGTTACATTCAAGGTTGCTATGATGGTTCAGAAATATCTTGAGTCAAATACAATTAAATTCTAAAAAAGGGCTGACCTTAAAATGATTATTTTTCAGAATGTAACCAAAACATACGCCGATAATAATGTGGTAGCTCTTAATGATGCTACGTTTCATATTCAGAAAGGCGAATTTGTTTTTATTGTCGGACCAAGCGGTGCCGGCAAATCTACTATAACTAAATTAATGACTTGTGAAGAACTCCCCGATTCAGGAAGCATCCGTGTCGGAGAGTTTGACATTTCTAAAATGGCTAAACAGCAAATCCCCTATCTTCGCAGAAGTATGGGTATTATTTTCCAGGATTTCCGTCTTCTTCCCAACAAAACCGTTTATGAAAACGTGTCTTTTGCAATGGAAGTTATCGGCGCATCCAAAAAAGCTATCCGCCGCAGAGTTCCCGATGTGTTAAGTATGGTTAACCTTACTTCAAAAGCAAGGTCGTATCCACATCAGCTTTCGGGCGGCGAGCAGCAGCGTGTAGGTATTGCAAGAGCACTTGCAAACACTCCGCATCTTATTATTGCGGACGAGCCTACCGGAAACCTTGACAACGAAACCGCCTGGGAAATTATGTCCATTCTTGACCATATCAACAAACAGGGCACAACCGTTGTTATGGTTACCCATGCACAAAACATTGTTGATGATATGCAAAAACGTGTTATTTCAATAGAAGACGGGCTTGTTAAAAGCGACCAGCAAGGAGGCTACAGTTATGTTACAAGCATTTAAGTATTACATATCTCAGGCCTTTTCAAGCGTATTCCGCAACAAGCTTATGGTAATTATAAGTGTATCAACTCTTATTTTCTGTATGCTTCTTCTCGGACTTGCTATTGCTTTCGGCGTTAACCTTGGCTATATTTCAAGCCAGCTTGAATCTCAGTTTGAAGTTCACGCTTTTGTTGATTTATCATATACAGAAGAAGCCGCACGCGGCCTTGAACCCTCAGTAAAAGGTGTTGCCGGTGTTGCTGATGCAAAATTCTGTACTAAAGAAGAAGCACTCGCATCTCTTCAGGAAATGCTTGACCATAGCAACGCTCTTGCCGGTCTTGAAGAAGATAATCCGCTTCAGTTTTCGTATAAAATAACACTTAAAAACATCCGCGAGGCAAGCACAGTCGAAACTGCTCTTGCCGCAATCCCCGGAATTGAATCCGTTTCCAACAGAACCGATATACTCGGCGGTATTTCCTCATTTACTTCAATTGCAAGAAATATCAGTATTTTCGGTATGATAATATTTGCATTTATTGCCGTATTTATTATTTCCAACACCATCAAGCTTACGCTTATGGCACGAAAAAAGGAAATTGAAATAATGAAATCTGTTGGCGCAACAAACGCTTTTATCCGCAGTCCGTTTATTATCGAGGGCGGTATTGTTGGTCTTATAGGCGGTATGATTTCGTTTGTCCCCGCTTATTTTGGATACAGCAGCGTTGTTGCCTGGTGGCAGGGATGGGCAGGTTCTTTCGGAATGTTTGACCTTGCACCCGTAAACCAGCTTTCAAGTATTTTCCTTTGTGTATTTATAATTGCAGGAATTGCAATCGGCGCGCTTGGAAGTATGCTTTCGGTACGTAAGTACCTTGAAATTTAAGGAGGATGCAGGAATGAAAAGATTTATTGTTTTTGTAACGGCGTTATCCTTGATTTTATCTTCTTTTACTGTTTTCGGTGCACCTTCTCTTTCCGAAAAGAAAAAAGAACTTGAGAAAAAAATTGAGCAGTCCGAAAAACAGTTTGCTTCCGCAAAAGAAAAGAAACTGTATTACGATGCTCAGATAGATGACCTTCAGAAAAACATTGATGATTTTGACCTTATTATCAATTCTTTGCAGTCCGAAATAGATGTTCATAATGCAAGAATTAACGAAATTAACGCACAGCTTGAGGTTAAAGAACAAACCTTCGGGCAGCGTCTTCGTGCACTTCAGCACAGAGGACCTATGAGTTATATGGACGTTCTTTTCGGTGCTACAAGTTTTTCTGATTTACTTATGAGAATAAGCCTTATTGATGATATTGTAAGTCACGATAAAGGTATTATAGACGAAATTTCTGCTCTTAAAAGCGAAGAAATTGCAGCAAAAGATGCAATTGTGTCTAAACAGGATGAGCAGAAAGAAGCACGCGGACTTATTGTTTCTGAACAAAACAGAATTTCCTCCCTTGCTTCAAAACAACAGGCACTTATGAATGAAATTACTGCCGATAAAGCGGCATATCAAAAAGAATATGAAAAAGCCGTTGCCGAAATGGAAGCAGAAACACGTGCTGCAGCATCTTCCGGTGCTTTCGGTTCGGGAGCTTATACAGGTTCGGGCAGAATGCAATGGCCTGTTCCGGCGGGCGGATATGTAAGCTGCCGTTTCGGTTACAGAACCGACCCCTTCCCCAGCAATCATACCGGAATGGATATTGCAATAGGTATGGGCAATGAAATTGTTGCCGCTGAAAGCGGTAAAGTTACAAGGGTTGTTAATTCCAACTATGGTTACGGCAAATATCTTATAATTGACCATGGTGACGGAAGTTCAACACTTTATGCGCATTGCAGTAAAATATACGTTACCGTAGGACAAAAGGTTGCGCGTGGCGAACACATTGCCGCAATTGGCAGCACCGGACTTTCAACAGGTCCTCACCTACATTTTGAGGTAATTATAGGCGGTAAGAAAGTAAATCCCGAAGCTTATCTTTATTAAGCCTAGTGGACTCGAACACCACAAGGTTTAAAACCATAAATTTTGCGTAATACTGCAGAAAATCCTGCAAATATACGCAAGTATTATTGTAGAATACAACAAGGTTCTCGGGACCCAACAGTAATCTTTGATTACATTGTTGGGTGAGGTTCTTATTCTTGAATTTTCTTTGTCTTCCATCAAAATTTAAAGGTTTTAAACTCTTTGACCTTAAACGCAGGAAAATTTTATATAATTGGAATGCTTAAGGACGAAGCAAGGCTGACGCCTTGCAAGGAGGACAAATTACAAGAATGAAAATTTAACAAGTTTAAGGCTTATGGGGCTCGATTCCACTAGGCTTTTGGAGGATTAAATGTTTTCACACGAATTATGGACTTTTCTTATATCAATGGTACCTGTAATTGAACTGCGCGGCGGTCTTCCTTTTGCGCTTGCAAACGGAATTCATCCTGTTCTTGCATGGATTCTTGCAATATCGGGAAATTTTCTGCCACTCCCGTTTATACTGTTGTTTATACGCCCCATTTTCAAATGGATGAAAACCATTTCGTTTTTCAAAAAGCTTATTGATAAAATTGAAGGGCGTGCAATGAATAAATCGGACAAAGTTCTTAAATACAGTTTCTGGGGACTTGTAATTTTTGTTGGTATTCCCCTTCCCGGAACGGGTGGCTGGACAGGTGCACTTATTGCCGCACTTCTTGATATGCGGCTGAAACGTGCAATCCCAGCTGTTCTTATTGGTCTTGTTATTGCGGCTACTCTGGTAACGATAGTGTACTATTTAGTTGCATCTGGCGCAACCTGGCTTAGCTGGTTACTTGGATAAAAACAAAAATTTTAGCGGATATGCAAATGCATATCCGCTTTTTTCAAGGTCCGCCTAAAGACGTAGGTGTGTTATACAAGTGGTGCAATAAAATAGTGAAGAATGGACATTTTGTCACAGTCCTTATGCTTTTATTATTTTGTGATACGTCTTCTTACCTTTTTTGATTACAAATTCGTCTGCAGTCGGCTGCCACATCGGGTCGGTAATTTTTTCGTTTTCAACGGATACGCCGCCGCCTGTCACAAGACGTCTTGCTTCGGATTTTGATGGGCAAAGTCCTGATTCTACAAGGATATCAAGAATTGTTTTGTCTGCTAAATCCATTGTGGAAGAAGGCATATTTGCTTCATCTGCCGCTCCTGTGAAAAGGCTTTCAGCGGTTGCCTTTGCTTTTTCAGCTTCCTCTTCGCCGTGAACAAGCTTTGTAACTTCGTATGCAAGAACTTTCTTTGCTTCGTTAAGCTCTGCGCCTTCCCATTTTTCCATTTTTCTGATTTCGTCCATAGGAACAAATGTAAGAAGCTTAATACATTTGATAACGTCGGCATCCTGAACATTTCTCCAGTACTGATAGAACTCGTACGGAGTTGTTTTTTTCGGGTCAAGCCATACTGCACCTGACTGTGTTTTACCCATTTTCTTTCCTTCACTGTTCGTAAGTAGAGTAAATGTCATACCGTAAACCTGTTTCTGGTCTTTCTTACGGCAAAGCTCAAGTCCGCCAAGAATGTTACTCCATTGGTCGTCACCGCCAAGCTCAATTTTACAGTCATATTTTCTGCTGAGCATAAGGAAGTCATAACTCTGCATAAGCATATAGTTGAATTCAAGGAATGAAAGACCTTTTTCAAGTCTCTGTTTGAAACATTCTGCAGTAAGCATTTTATTTACAGAGAAGCATGAACCAATATCACGCAAAAATTCTACATAGTTAAGGTCGAGAAGCCAGTCGGCATTATTTACCATAATTGCTTTATCGTCAGAAAAATCAATTACGCGTGAAAGCTGTTCTTTAAAACATTCACAGTTATGGTCAATGATTTCTTTTGTCATCATCTGACGCATATCCGTTCTTCCCGACGGGTCGCCGATATGACCTGTACCGCCGCCTACAAGAGCAATCGGACGGTGTCCGTGCATCTGCATATGGCGCATTACAACCATCTGCAGAAAATGTCCTACGTGAAGGCTGTCAGCTGTAGGGTCAAAACCTATATAAAAAGTTACTTTTTCCTTTCCGAGAAGCTCTCTTATTTCTTCTTCGTGTGTTGTCTGTGCTATAAGTCCTCTTTCCTGAAGCACGTCAAAAACATTTGCCATTTTTCTCAAACTCCTTTACGAATTATATAAGTTATATAATATACCTTTTGTATTTAAAAGCTCATCAAAAGTACCTGTTTCAGCAATGCCGTCATATGTCAGGACAACTACCTTTGATGCATTTTTTACTGTTGAAAGTCTGTGTGCGATTGTTATTGTTGTTCTGCCTTTTGAAAGCTCTTCAAGTGAGCTTTGCACAAGTCGTTCGCTTTCATTATCAAGTGCGGATGTAGCCTCATCAAGAATGATGATTGCGGGGTTTTTAAGGAATACCCTTGCAATACTTATTCTTTGTTTTTGTCCGCCCGAAAGCTGAACGCCACGTTCACCGACGTTTGTGTCATACCCTTGCGGAAGTGACATTACAAAATCGTGTGCGCCGGCTTTTTTTGCCGCTTCAATAATTTCTTCCTTTGATGCGCCGGGTCTGCCGTATTCGATGTTTTCATACACGCTGCCGGCAAACATATATACATCCTGCTGAACAACGCCTATGTTTCCGCGAAGTGATGCAAGTTTTATATCCTTTACGTTAATTCCGTCAACCAAAATTTCTCCGCTTGTCACATCATAAAATCTCGGAATAAGACTGCAAAGTGTTGTTTTTCCGCCGCCCGACGGACCTACAAGTGCAATATTTTCGCCGGGTGAAATTTCAAGATTTATATCATTAAGTACATATTCTTTTTTGTTGCCGTATTTAAATCCTACGTTTTTAAGACTTATATGCCCTTTTACGTTTTCAAGCTCTACCGCATCTTCTTTATCGGCAATATCAGGTACAATATCCATTATTTCAAGGAAACGTTCAATACCCGTCATTCCCCTTTGGAACTGTTCGCCGAACTCTACAATTTTACGCACCGAGTTGATAAGTGCGGTTACGTACAGAAGATATGCCATAAGGTCGGCTGGATTTATCTGACCGTAAATCATAAAAATTGAGCCTGCAATTACCACCGCAATATACATAATCCCGTCGTACATACGGGTGGTTGTCTGAAATCCTGCCATATATTTATACATTTTCTTTTTGATAGACAGAAACTTCCTGTTTCCCTGACCGAACTTTTGGGTTTCAAGCTGTTCGTTTGCAAAGGATTTTACAACCCTTACGCCGAGAAGACTGTCTTCAACCTGAGAATTAAGCTCCCCTATCTGCACACGTGATTCCCGAAATGCAGTTTTCATTTTTCGGTTGAAATAGGATGCACACACTATCATAAACGGGATTATTGCGAAAATGATAAGTGTAAGCGGAAGGTTTATAAACGAAAGTACCGTAAATGAAACGATAATTTTAATTCCTGCAATAAAAAATTCTTCGGGACAATGATGTGCAAATTCCGTTACGTCAAAAAGGTCGCTTGTTATTCTTGACATAATCTGCCCAGCGCGTACATTGTCATAATACGAAAACGGAAGCTTTTGCAAATGGTCAAACATATCACGGCGCATATCCGTTTCTATTTTCGTGCCCATAACATGACCGACAGACGCCATATAGAAGTTTGCCGCACTGTCAATTATGCGAAGGACAATATAAAGTCCGCCGAGCATAAGTACAAGCGGCACTGTAAGGCGTGCCATATCATAAATGCCAAGGTTTGTTATATACCTTACAATCATCGGCAGCACAAGCTCGCACACGGTGGTAAGTGCCGCACAAAAAAGGTCCGATACCATTGTGCCGACATACGGTTTATAGTATGGAGCAAAACGTTTGATTAAGCCCGATGTTTTCTTTCCTGCCATTTGCTTTTCCTTTCATTGCAATCATATTATATAATTTTATCACAAATTTTGCAATTATTCAATAGAATTTTGTTTTTTTATAAATTATTGACTGTACAATTGTCAATGATGGGTGACACTTTTCCTAAAAAATAAAAAGTGTTGCTCCGAATTATCCTTGTCAAGGTGGAACTGCTTGCAGTCTTACCTTGACATATCACTATATGATATAATATTTACAGGGTGTTAAGCAATTCTTTGCTTAACACCTTAACTATCTTACATCACACCTAAATATTTATTGAGCATTTCATTTGGTGTAAGAAATCCTAAACATATCTTCGGTATGTTATTTGATTTAACATTGTACCTTGCAAGCTGCTTTCTGCCATCTGCAAGATTATACATCTTCATTTTCTTGTAAAATCTATTTTCATCAGTACGATGTTGTCTTTCTACTTTGCCGTTATGTCTTGGTGTTGCTACCCTTATTCTGTGATACTTTATACCACATAACTCTAGTGTTGCCTCAAACAACGAAGGTTTACCATCATTGCTTTTTAATGCTCTTGTAAATTCTGTTCCATTGTCGGTTTGTATTTCCCTTATTGGAAACGGACAGTTTAATATGAGTTTCTTTAGAAAGTCGGTTGAACTGTATGTACTATGCTCATCATACATTTCTCTGTATGTCCAGCGTGTACACTCATCTACCGCAGTATATTGATAATATTTTTGTCCATTAACCACACAATATGACGGTACAAATTTAACATCTACCTGCACCTTTTGTCCAGGATATTCTGCCCTTTGATATGGCTTTGGTTTTCTTGTTTGTTTTTTCTTTATTTCAGGCTTTATCCATTTGTTTACCACTCTGACTAAACTTGTATAACTTCGTTTATATCCTCTTTGTCGTAAAGCATCCCAAAGCATTATCATATCATCTTTGTGATATGGATAAAGTCTTAATATCATTTTCTTTTCTTCTGGAGTATGCTCATTTGGATGATGGTGTGGTCTGTGACTTTTGTCAACAAGGCTCTTCCAGCTCTTGCCATCATATTTAGCTCGCCATTCATAGATTGCCTGACGGCTTATTCTGTAGTATTTTGATGCTTCTGTTACACCTACTTTGTAACTTTTCTTAACTACCCGTTGACGAAAGTGGGCGTTTGATGTTAAAATATTCATGGAAAATGACTCCTCCTGATACATGTTTTTTGTGGTTATTAAACATTATATCATATTTGGGAATCATTTTCCTTTTTATTTGTCACCTATCAATTGTATCACAACATATATTTAAAATCTGCCGCGGAACTCAACAACTTTTCCTATAATGGAAACAGGAAGAGAGGAGATTTCCTCTTTTGTAAAAAACATGGGTGAATATGCCGCGGTATTAAACGGTACAAGACTTATTCCGTTATCGTGTTTAATAACTTTTTTAACAGTTGCCTCTTCGTTTCCTACAAGGGCAATTGCAACGTCGCCGTTTTCAACATCACTCTGGCGGCGGATTATAAGGGTGTACCCCTCGCGGATGTGTGGTTCCATACTGTCGCCCTTGGCTTTAAGTGCAAAAAACTCGCCGCTTCGGGACAGGCTTTCCGAAATTTCTTCGTATCCGATTATGCTTTCGCATGCAGAGGCAGGGAGCCCTGCACGAACATAACCGAGCACCGGTACTTGCGAAGCTGTTGCTGTTTTTGAGCCTTCGTCCCCAAGGAGATAGTCAAGGCTGCAACCGAAAAAAGAAGCCATTTTCTTTGCGGTTTCAATATCAACACTTCGTATGCCGTTTTCCCAGTTGGAAACAGTATTTTGTTTAACTCCGAGAATAGATGCAAAATCAGCCTGACTGAGATGCATATTTTTTCGCAAAGTCTTTATCATATTCATAAAAACACCCCTTGTTAATTAATTATATCACAAGGAAGTATATTTGTAAAGCAAAACTCGACAAAATATCAATTTTTATGATATTTTTTTACAAAAACAAAAGGAAGCGAGAAGCTTCCTTAAAAGTTTGGATTACCAAAAATTTTAGCCGCAACGGCAATAACCGTTATTTTATCTTTTTTAATATCAAAAACGCTGGTTTCTTCTTTTTCACCTATATATTTTGAAATAACTGAGGCAGAAGAGCCGTTCATACAGTATTTGCCGTAAATAAATTCGCCGGTGAATGTTTTCGCAAAAACGGTGTTACCCGGTACGGGAGATGATGTTACGTCAATCACTACAATGCTGCCGGACGGGGAAATAAAACCTTTATACTCGCCGTTTCCGATAAGGTCCGCAGGAATTGAAATACAATATTCGGCGGAAGTGTTGGCGTCCGAAATGCAATCGGAAAAAGATTTATATACAAACACTTTTTTTATCGGGTCAATAAAACCGGTTGGTGAAGCAATTCTAACGGGTTCTTCAGTTTCAAGAAAAGAGGAAGGAGAAACATTATATATCTGCGCAAGTTTAAGAAGAACCATACGTTTTGGATAGCTGCGACCGGTTTCGTAGTTGGAAATACTGCTTTTTTGTACGCCAAGCAAATCCGCAAGCTTTTGCTGGGTATGATTATGAGATTCGCGTAAGTACTTTAATTTTTCGGGAAACACCATATTTTTCACCACCTTTATACATATAATAACACAATTTGACAAAAAAATCAAGTGTGATAAACAAGGCATTTTCCGGTGAGGTGCGTATAAAAAAGATAGATACGGCACATCAGCATTAACCTGATGTAATTGGATAAATAAAAGGTCTGCTTCGGCAGACCTTTTTTATATAATAAAAAAGGCACCCGATCGGGTGCCTTTTAAAATGCCAAATTAGATTTCAGCAAAGTATTTGATTGTTCTAACCATCTGGCTTGTGTAGCTGTTTTCGTTGTCATACCATGAAACAACCTGAACTTCGTAAAGGTCATCAGCGATTTTAGCAACCATTGTCTGTGTTGCGTCAAAGAGAGAACCGTATGTGATACCAACGATATCAGAAGATACGATTTCGTCTTCGTTGTAACCGAAAGATGCAGAAGAAGCAGCTTTCATAGCAGCGTTGATGCCGTCAACTGTAACGTCTTTTCCTTTAACAACAGCTGTAAGGATTGTTGTAGAACCTGTCGGTACAGGAATTCTCTGTGCAGCACCGATGAGTTTTCCGTTAAGTTCCGGAATAACAAGACCGATAGCTTTAGCAGCACCTGTTGAGTTAGGAACGATGTTTACAGCACCTGCTCTTGCACGACGAAGGTCGCCTTTTCTGTGCGGACCGTCAAGAATCATCTGGTCGCCTGTGTAAGCGTGGATTGTAGCCATGATACCGCTCTGAATCGGAGCGTATTCGTTAAGAGCTTTAGCCATAGGAGCAAGACAGTTTGTTGTGCAGGAAGCAGCAGAAATGATTGTGTCATCAGCTGTAAGTGTATCTTCGTTTACGCTGAAAACGATAGTTTTAAGGTCGTTTCCTGCCGGAGCGGAGATAACAACTTTTTTAGCACCTGCATCAATGTGAGCCTGGCTTTTTTCTTTTGAGCAGTAGAAACCTGTACATTCAAGTACAACGTCTACGCCGATTTTTCCCCAAGGAAGATCAGCAGCTTTAGGTTCGCTGTAGATTGTGATTTTTTTACCGTCAACGATAATGCAACCTTCACCAGCTTCTACAGTATGACCGTCGTATCTACCCTGTGAAGAGTCATACTTTAAAAGGTGAGCAAGCATTTTAGGATCTGTAAGGTCGTTGATTGCAACTACTTCATATCCTTCTGCACCGAACATCTGGCGGAATGCAAGACGTCCGATACGTCCAAAACCGTTAATAGCAACTTTTACTGACATAGTAAAAACCTCCTGAAATATAATTAGTAATTTTTGTTTTTTTACCCATAGTATACCATATTAAAAACGTATACAACTATATTTTACCTTATATGATAAAAATATACAAGTCTTTTTTACAAAAAAGTTGATAGAATTTTTTATTTGCAATATTTTCTTTTTTGTGAATATTTAACTAAAAGCGGTGTGGACAAAATATTCCTTGACATTAAGCTGAAAATATGTTAAGATTATATGTACGATTTAGGGTATGAGCAGATGTGGCGGAATTGGCAGACGCGCCAGATTTAGGTTCTGGTGTCAACCGACGTGGGGGTTCAAGTCCCTTCATCTGCACCATAATATGCGGGAGTGGCTCAGTGGTAGAGCGTCACCTTGCCAAGGTGAACGTCGCGAGTTCGAATCTCGTCTTCCGCTCCATATGCCGAAGTGGTGAAACTGGCAGACGCACTGGACTCAAAATCCAGCGGTAGCAATACCATGCGGGTTCAAGTCCCGCCTTCGGCACCAATAAAACTATCGTGGGAGTGAAAGGTTTTTTCACTCTTTTAATTTCTACAAAGGAGTAATTACTATGAACAGAATGTTATTTACATCCGAATCTGTTACTGAAGGGCATCCGGACAAGGTTTGTGACCAGATTTCCGATGCTGTTCTTGATGCAATTATAGCACAGGACCCTACTGCAAGGGTTGCCTGCGAAACCACCGTTACAACCGGTATGGTAATGATAATGGGGGAAATCACAACAAGCGGATATGTTGATATTCCGGGCATCGCAAGACAGGTTGTTAAAGATATAGGATATACAGGCGGTCTTGGGTTTGACGGCGATAATTGCAATGTTCTCACTGCTATCGACGAACAGTCCTGTGATATTGCGCTTGGCGTTGATAAAGCACTTGAAGCAAAAGAAGGTAAAGAAGAAGTGTATAACGCAGTTGGTGCGGGCGACCAGGGTATGATGTTCGGCTACGCTTGTGACGAAACAAAAGAGCTTATGCCTATGCCGATTTCGCTTGCGCATAAAATGGCTAAAAAGCTTGCTGAAGTAAGAAAAAACGGCACACTTTCGTATCTCCGTCCCGACGGAAAAACTCAGGTAACCATTGAATATGTTGACGGCGCACCAAAACGTGTTGATGCAGTTGTTGTATCAACTCAGCACGACGAAAATGTGGGACTTGAAACAATCCGTAAGGACATTAAAGAATATGTAATTGATACAATCGTTCCGGCGGAGCTGATGGACGAAAATACAAAAATCTATGTTAACCCGACGGGCAGATTTGTAGTTGGCGGTCCCCAGGGCGACAGCGGACTTACAGGAAGAAAAATTATTGTAGATACCTACGGCGGATATGCACGTCACGGCGGCGGTGCTTTCTCCGGAAAAGACCCGACAAAGGTTGACAGAAGTGCGGCATACGCGGCAAGATATATTGCCAAAAACGTTGTTGCAGCAGGACTTGCAAAAAAATGTGAAGTTCAGATTGCATACGCAATCGGCGTAGCAAAACCGGTTTCCGTAATGGTTGATACTTTCGGTACAGGTGTGGAAGCAGATGAAAAAATTGCCGATGCGGTAAATAAGGTGTTCGACCTTCGTCCTGCGGCAATAATTGAAAAGCTTGACCTTAGAAAACCTATCTACAGAAATCTTGCGGCTTACGGCCATATCGGACGTGAAGACCTCGGCGTAGCCTGGGAAAAAACCGATAAGGTTGATGAACTTAAAAATATGTTGAAATAATAACTAAAGGGACTGCGAAGCAGTCCCTTTTCTATATGCTCCGCATATAATGGTGTGGGGGGATATAATGAACATATTTTCAGACACACTTAAAAGAAATAATTATTATGCCAAAGCGGAAATACGTGGGAGTATGGAATTTCCGGCTATTTCGGGAGTTGTATATTTTTATCCCGTAGCAGACGGAACGCTTGTAAGGGCGGAAATTACAGGACTTCCTGCCGCAAATATGCCGTGCGAAGCAGAAATTTTTGGTTTTCATTTGCATGAAGGGGAGGCGTGCGGCGGACAAACGTTTGAAGATGCGGCAGGGCATTATAATCCGGAAAATTGTCCCCATCCTGCGCATAGCGGGGATTTGCCGCCACTTTTCGGAAATGGCGGACTTGCGTGGTGCGCTTTTTATACAAATAGATTTACGCCCGCGCAGGTGGTGGGTAAAACCGTTATAATACACGATAAGGCAGATGATTTTAAAACCCAACCTGCAGGCAATGCCGGAACAAAAATAGCCTGCGGAGAAATAAAAAGGAATATTAAAAGTTGACTACTTTTTTGACTACTTTTTAAAGAATAAATAGGATTTGGATAAAAAATAAAAGGACACGAAAGTGTCCTTTTATTTTATTTATAGTAATTATATTTACAAAATGGACATTTCGGGTCATCAAATTCGTGTTTTTTGCCGCAATTGGGACACTCACGAAGTCCAATATCACTATTTTTATCCTCCGGCATAAAAAACTCAATTTTCCCGCAGGATGCGCAGGTGTATATATCAACTTCCATTGCTCCGGCTATAAGGTTTGGCAAATCACCAAGCATCCATCCGGTTTCGCCAAGCTGAAGCTTTTTTGTACCAATGTAGTTCATTTCAGTATTGCAACGAGTGCAATTTATAGATTTCATATAATCACCTCAGGATAAGTATAGCATAAAGCAGAATGCTTGGCAAGTTTCAGTAAAAATCCGCACACTTACGCGCGCGGATTTTTGGTTGCCGGACTAGGATTTACGCGCGGCTATGCCGCTTGGAGAAATGTCGCGGAAATTCACCGGATTTCCGCTCTGTCGCTCGGCTTACGCCTTGCTCCCATTTCTGGTTCGAATCCAGTCCTTTAACAAAAATAAAAACAGACACCCTAACGGATGTCTGCTTTTATTTGGCTGCCGGACTAGGATTCGAACCCAGACAAACAGAGTCAGAGTCTGCTGTGCTACCTTTACACAATCCGGCAATAAAAAATGGTGCGGGAGACGGGGCTTGAACCCGTACGGTTGCCCACACGCCCCTCAAACGTGCGCGTCTGCCAATTCCGCCACTCTCGCACAACAACTCATGTTGACCAAGTCAACGAATAACATTATACCAAGTTTTTTTCGGTTTGTCAATACTTTTTGGGAAATTTTTTAATTTTCCCTTTAGTAAAATAGAAGATAAGTGCGAAATACAATACCGATAATACCGATAGAAGAACTAAATCGGATGGAGTCGGTATTATTATTCCCATAAATGAGTGTAATATTACAAATCCAAGCACGAAAGAAAGTGCCATAACCGATGCAACTGCTCCGCGGAACAAATTTAACGGTCTTGCAATGCCGAAAAGCACAGCAATACTGATAGCACCTGTCAGCCACACGCTGTAAAGTACAAGCTGAGGCTCGGTGATTTTACCGAAAAGGTGCATAAACGAAAAGGCTATTACGTTTGCGGCAATAAGAAGCGCTCCCGGAACGGATTTTTTAAGCACGCGCTTTGTAAATCCGCTTGTTATGAGCCTTGTATTTTTTTCAAGTGCCAGGAAAAACGATGGTATTCCTACGGAAAGTGTGCCGATTAAGGTAAGATGCACCGGTGCAATCGGATATTTTCCGGG
>JAZRHB010000105.1:0-1993 GCA_045644605.1 Clostridia bacterium | reverse complement strand
AAAATGATAGTTGGCAATTTTAGGAGTAGCATCGCTTACCATTGAAAGTATTGTGGATTTACCTACGTTAGGGAACCCTAAAAGACCCACATCCGCAAGAAGTTTAAGTTCAAGCTGAAGTTCAAGTGCCTGTCCTTTAAGACCGGGTTTTGCAAATCTTGGAATCTGGCGGGTAGGAGTTGCAAACCTTGCGTTACCAAATCCGCCGCTGCCGCCTTTTGCAGCAATAAATTCGTCGCCGTCGTCTGTAAGGTCGGCAATAATTTTGCCCGATGCCACATCACGCAGGATTGTACCGCACGGAACTTTGATTATAATGTTTTCCCCGTTTCGTCCTTTGCGGTTGGAACTTTTGCCGTTTTCACCAGGCTCGGCTTTATATTTCTTTTTATATCTGAAATCCATAAGTGTAGCAAGCTGCTTATCGGCTTTAAACACAACGTTTCCGCCGTTTCCGCCGTCCCCTCCGTCGGGTCCGCCGGCTGCAACATATTTCTCGCGGTGGAACGAAACTGCGCCGTTTCCGCCGCTGCCTGCTTCAACATAAATTTTCGCTAAATCAACAAACATTTTTTCCTCTTTTCAAAATCGGACAGAAATCCCATTTTAATATGTTATATACATATAATTTTATCACTTTTTGCAAAATATTAATATAGATATTTTGCACATATTTTCCCATTTCTTTTGTGCATTATTTATATATTTTTAAATCTTGTATTTTTTACCTTATTATCACACGTTATAAAGTTTGACATTCAGGCGTACTAGTGGTAAAATAAACTAAAGAAAATTAAGCCGAGTGGAATCAAACACCACAAGGTTTAAAACCATAAATTTTGCGTAATACTGCAGAAAATCCTGCAAATATACGCGAGTATTATTTTTGAATTTTCTTTGTATTTCATCAAAATTTAAAGGTTTTAAACTCTTCGACCTTAAACGCAGGAAAATTTTATATAATTGGAATGCGGAGGACGAAGCAAGGCTGACGCCTTGCAAGGACGACAAGTTTCAAGAATGAAAATTTAACAAGTTTAAGGCTTATGGGGTTTGATTCCCCTCGGCTAAAGGAGAATTACCTTGGACGAAATAAAAGAAATTGCAGTTTTAACAGGTATTGTTTCTGATAGAAGAGACGTCAGCTACAGTGACGATTCCACAATTGACGAGCTTGCGGAGCTTGCCAAATCAGCAGGGGCAGAGGTTGCCGCAAAAGTGCTTCAGCCTAAAGATGCGCCAGATGTGGCAACATACCTTGGCAAAGGTAAAATTGAAGAGCTTACCGAGCTTTGCAAAAACTTAGAAGCAAACCTTATAATATTTGATGACGAGCTTTCCGCATCGCAAAGAAATAATATTGAAGATTTAACGGGCGTGCGTGTTACCGACCGCACCACTCTCATTCTTGATATTTTTGCGTCGCGCGCAATGTCGGCGGAGGGCAAGCTTCAGGTTGAGCTTGCTCAGCTTAAATATATTCTTCCCCGCCTTATGGGGATTGGTAAAAGTCTGTCCCGACTTGGTGCCGGAATAGGTACAAGAGGACCGGGGGAAACCAAGCTTGAAACCGACAGACGTCATATACGAAGCCATATTTCAAAAATTCAAGGCCAGCTTAAAGAGGTTGAAAAACGACGCAGCTATATGCGCGAGCGCCGCAAAAAAGACGGATTTCAGACAGTGGCGCTTGTTGGATATACCAACGCAGGAAAATCCACACTTCTCAATTATTTAACCGATGCGGGCGTGCTTGCAGAAGATAAACTTTTTGCAACGCTTGACCCGACGGCAAGGGCGCTTACCCTGCCCGACGGACGCGAGGTTATTCTTATTGATACCGTCGGATTTATCCGCAAACTGCCGCATCACCTTGTAAATGCGTTCAAATCAACACTTGAAGAAACGCAGTATGCATCACTGATTCTGAACGTAGTAGATTATTCCAACGAAGAATACCTCGAGCATCTTAAAGTAAGCGAAAATCTGCTTA
>JAZRHB010000104.1:0-11403 GCA_045644605.1 Clostridia bacterium | reverse complement strand
GTAAGACCGAAGAAATCTTTAAGCTGACCCGCCACAATTGTAACCGCAATACCGGATGTGAAACCTGTTGTTATGGTTGCCGGTATGTATTTGATAAGTGCACCGAGTTTACATACACCCATTAAAATAAGGATTAACCCTGCCATTATTGTTGCAATGGCAAGCCCCGATATTCCGTACTGCGCAACTATGCCTGCAACTATTGTTGCAAATGCCGCAGTCGGACCCGATATATTAACCTTACTGCCGCCGAGAAGGGCAATTACAAACCCTGCAACGATTGCAGTGTAAAGACCTTTTTCCGGCGATACGCCCGATGCAATTGCAAGCGCAATTGAAAGCGGAAGTGCAATAATTGCCACGATAAGTCCGGCAATGAGGTCACTTGTGAGCTTTTTTGCGGAATAGCTTTTCAGTTCCGTAAAAAGCTTAGGCTGAAATACTTTCATATATATTAACTCCTTTATATATAAATCACAAGTAATAATTATACTCCTAAACATGACATAAATCAACAGTTTATTTGCATAAAAAAACGGCAGAAACCTCTGCCGTTTTTGGAATGTCTATTTACTGTTTATTTTCTTTACGGATAAGCTTTCCTTTTTTCCTACATATGAAGCAACAAGACCTACAAGAACCGCCAGAGATGCAAGAGCAATTATCCACGGGTATACCTGTTTATAAAGGAATACTGAAATTGCTTCTCCTGTTGTGCCGCCTACGATAAGCGCTACTATAAAGCCAAACAGAGGTAGAATTCCGCCAAAAAACGAAATTGTCATAATGATTCCGTAAATTTTATTGAGCGTATTATATATTTTTTCTCTCATTTCAGTTCCTCCTACCCTATCAGTCCATACAGCGGAAGCCAACCTAATATTGTAATTACGGACAGTGCATAATGAATCAAAATCCATACCATACAGTTTTTAAGTGTTGGTTTAAGTTCAGATTCAGCAATTCCCATAGCGGTATAAACGCAAGCACAGTACGGTGGAGTTACACCATGCATCGCACCGCATATACACGGAAGCATAGCCGCTGCAATCATAGGATTTCCGCCTGCTGCAGCAATAACAGAAATTATAATACCACCAAAAATTTTAACCTGTGTTGACCCCGGAATAAGCATTCCGAGAATTGCAGTAAAGAGTGGTAATAAAAGTGCTAACCATATAAGCGGCATATTAAGTCCGCTGATAAACTGACCGATTGCAACTTCAACATTAATTGTTTCAAATACGTTACTTACGAAATATGCAAAAAGAACAAGTGCCGATGTCGGAATAACGCTCATCATACCTTTTTTGATAGCTTCGAAATTATATTTTAAGTCCATTTTCTTAATCGTTTCCTTACCGGATAAAAGCATACCACAGATAACGATAAGAGATGGGATAAACAGCAAAATACTGTTTGAGAACGAAGAAAATCCATTGCCGAGTCTTTCTTTAAAGAATGCTTCAAAATTGCTTGTAAGGAAAAACGGCAAAAATACTATAATCGGAAGGAATATTGCTTTCCATCCACGTTTAAGCGACTGTCTGAAACTTGGAAGGTCTTCTTTTTTCATTGGCTGCACTTTATAATATCTGCACATCAGATACATTGTAAGAATGCGCTGAATCACAAACCAGATTGCAATACTCCAAAGAAGCATCCAATACTGCGACATTGTATATGTATTGGGATAAAGCTTATCTAGTGCTGCAAAAGCAATTGCTATCATTCCTGCCGGAGGAATCATATTCCCCATTGTACTTGCATGTGCTTCAACATTAGCTGCAAGATGTGCAGGGAATCCCGATTTTTTCATTGCAGGTATTGTAAATACACCTGTGGTTGCAACGTTCCCCGGGCCGCTACCCGACAATGAACCCATATAGGTGCTGCCGATAATAGCGACAAACCCGGCACCGCCTCTGAATCTGCCGAAGACAGAAAGAATGATGGCTATACAATCGTCAATAACACTCGTTTTTGACAGAAGCATCGCTGACACAACAAATACTATAATTACATATAAGCTTGGTTCTGTCATAGCATCCCATATAAATTCCCCTACACTTGACCACGTTCCTGTAACTGCAACCAGCACAACAAACGCAGCAAGCATACATTCATAAAGCGGTCTTTTCAAAAACGAAAAGCCTATTATTGCCACAGCAAAAACAACCGCCAGATACAAAAATTCTATTGGCATTTTTATTCTCCTCTCTTCAAGAATACATCCGGATCAACCATTGAAATTTTCATATCATCACCATTTGTATCCATAATTTTAAGTGTATTATATACCCATTTTGTAACTTCAGACAACTGCGCATTACTGTCACAAACAATATTTATTTCTGCAAAACGCTGACCTACGTTATGGGTCGGTTTTATTTCGTCGCCTACTGTGTATCGTTCAAATACAGAAACAACATCCGGATGGTTTCTTATTTCATCCACACCGCTGATTTTTGATATTATTCCCGGTTTCAAGGTAGGCAAAACCTGTCCTGTTATTTTGCCGCCAAGCATTACATCTTTTTTCGAAAATACTTCACTTTCTTTTGAAACTTTTCCCGTCAATGCAATTTCAATAAGCGGATATAACGGGTTTCTGCCCATAACATATGCAAATACCCTTTCGTATTCGCCACCGGGAAGCCGAAGTCCCGGATCATAAAACCTTACCGTATCTCCATCTACAAATCCCTGCATAAATACCGGTGCGTTTTCTATACCTAAGGATTTATAAAAATGCTCTACTTTGGTATGTGCTTTTTCCATATAAATATTGGTAAATACAGAAGGCATTACGGCACCTACCGCAAGTTTATCAAGCCCGTCTTCATATTTACCGAGAACCCGGTCAACCGTTCTTATAGGATATGCTTTGCCGTTCAGCATAAGGATAGTCATTGAAAAGTCGTTTGCCTGACCCATATATTTTTCTATAACTATTTTTCTGCTTGCACTTTCTGATTTTGCAAAATCAATTCCATTTTTCGCTTCTTCATATGTATTACAAATTGACTGTCCGCGGGAACCTCTGCTATCACACGGTTTAATAAAAATCGGGAAAGTTACGTTGTTTTTACAGGTTTCTTCCGTTTCAAAATCCGATTCCTGATATTCCGGAATTACATCAAGTCCGTATTTTATACACGCTTTTTTAAATGCTGTTTTATCGGTTAAAGTAAAAAACTGTTCTTTTGTTCCGAAACACGGAAGATCCAATCTTTCGCAAATCTGCTGATATGGTCTTTGACAGGCATCAAGTGATGTTGAAATTACCCCGTCAATTTTTTCTTTTTTACACATATCAACAATTTCATCAATTTCATCAATATTATACATAAAGTATTTATCTGCTATTTGTTTAGCCGGTGCTTTTTCCAGTGGTAAATAGTCAGTTACATATGTAACAACACCAAGTTCTTTTGCCGCCTCTACAAGTTTAACGTGCTGAAAAGCTCCGCCGATTATAAGCAGTTTTTTCTCTTTTAAGTCTGTCATATATACCTCCTTTATTCCGCAATAAAAAACAGCCTTCGCAACAACTTTAACTTTTTTAGTAGGGAAAGGCTGATATTATAACACAATAATTTATTTTAAATTATTATACCATTAAATCTTCTGTTTGGCAATAGTTAATTTAAAAGAGGTGCCTTAAAAAGGCACCCCGTCGGTTAACCGTGATATTCGCCGTTATACTGAATAAGTGTAACGTCCTGTACGCCTTCTATATCTCTTATTTTTTCAATAAAGAAGGTATCGTTGTTTTTACAATAAACCTCAACTGCCATTTCGGCAACTTCTTTTCTGACTGTTTTAGATTTGATAAAATATTTCATTTTACCAAATGTACGGATGATATTATCCCCTGCTTCGTCTGTAAGATAGTGGATAACTGCTATGTAAATTCTTCCTTTAAGCTGATGTTTGTTGAAGATTATAATAATAGCAACCATAACAACAGCAGCTATAACTACCAGAAGATACATATTTGCACCCGAAGCTATACCCGATGTAATTGCCCAGAACAGATACAAAAGGTCAAGCGGGTCTTTTACTGCCGTTCTGAAACGAACAATAGAAAGAGCACCAACCATACCAAGGGATATAACGACGTTTGTACTTATAGCAAGAGTTATAACTGCAGTCATAAGCGTCATGCCGACAAGTGTTACCGCAAAGCTTCTGGAATAAATAACACCGGTATAAAATTTCTGATATGTGAAATATATAACCGTTCCTATTATCATAGCTGTAAGAAGTCCCAGAAAAATATTTGTTAAACTGAGACTGTCAAATGCGCCCGATTCAAGTATTGATTTTTTTATAACATCCTGAACACTCATATTTTATCTCCTTTAATTATGATACCAATATTTATTAAAACTGTTCATATATTCGGTTTTTTCGTAACACAGAACATACTTTGATACTGCGGTAAATTCCGACGCCCTGTCGGGAAGAAGCGAACGCAGTCCCTGCGGAAGAAATTCCGTGAATTTAACCTCCATAACACATTTTCCGGGTTCCAGAACCGGAAGTGTGGGAAGTGTATCATCAAATATATCATAGCTTCCGACAGCTGCCCTTACGTCCATATCAAAGGTTATTCGGACAGTTCCTTCGTCTGAAATCCAGGGTTCACGGTCGTAGTCAACTATTGTTCTTGGCCGCATTACATTTGATACACATTCATAATAAAATTCACGAAGAAGATTATTTTCACTTTTAAGCAGAAACTCATAATCTCCATCTAAAATTTTATACACTTCTTCACGGGTAAGCTTTGCTGCCTCTTTGAATATGTAGCTTCCGTATTTTTTCTTTCGTTCAAGTTTAATACTTGAATCCGAACAGTTATATATTCGTATGCGATATTTTTTTCTTTTTAAAACGCCGGCATCCTTTTCTTCATAAGCCGATTGAAGATAATCATCAAAATAAAGGCTTCGTATCATATACCCGCCGTTTCGGGCGTGTTTATCAAGCTCAAGATACGGAAAAAGACGTTGGCAGATAAGCTCTTTCTGAGCCATATCAATAAGATATTTCCACTCGTTTCTGTATCTCTCAGCCTTCATACGTATCCTCCAGAATATTGCCTTTGCCGTCTACATAGAAGCATTTTACGCCGTATTGTTTAGCTCCCTCATAATAGTAGTAGTCAAACGCCGTTTGAGTATATCCGCTTTGATTTGTTACTGTTGCTTTTATGAAATACTGTCCTTTAGGCAGCATAGCCATTTCCGCAACCGGAAGCGATACGTCTTCCACAGATAATATCGGGTTGTTAAAATAAAAATCTCTTGCAACCTTGATATCATATGTAATCGGCTCGGCATTAAAATCAAACGAGCTTTGGCATGATATGATAAGCTTGTTTCCTTTTTTCTGCGGTTTATCTATGAAAAACGGCATAGGTTTAACAAACGACTCTTTATAAAGCTGATAGTTGGTATCGATTTCCGATGAAAGTCCAGCTACAACCCTGTCATACTGCACCCTGGTAAGACGACTGTTAAGTATATCCGGATAGCTGTATACATAAGGTTTTACTATAGATGCATAACGATTTGCAATTGCATCTATTTTCTCTTTTGTCATATATCCTTTAAGGTCTTCTATAGCAGCATCAAGTGCTTTTTTGTATTTTTCGCTTTTAAGTGCCCTCTGGAAAAGAACATTACCCCAATAGTTGCTGACGCCTGTTTCCCATTCCGAATAAGAAAGTCTGTTTATCTGGGCATATTCTGTCTGGCTTAACGAACCGTCATTATCCCAGGATATGAAATACCATTTATCAAGATTTAATGGGCTGTATATAAACATATTTCGGCTCTGTGTATCGGCATTTCCCATAAGAATATGGAATGCCATCCAATAGCTTAAGTTTTCAATATCAAAATGCTTATCAAGAATATCGTCTATAGGTTTTGAAAAATCATTGACATCCTCCAGCATTTTAATAAGCTTTTCATGGTCGTCGTTACCTTTTGTTTCTATACGGTATTCAAAAGCCGCCTCATCAAAAGTTGGGTCGTCCTTCATTTTTATTACATCTTCGTATCTGTAAAACTCAAATTCGTTTATCTTATAAAGATGACCATTTGCATCAAGACCGTGTGCTTTCAGCGTCTTTTTATTAAGCTGTTCAACATAAGTATATATACCGTAGTCGGTAAATGCCCCGTTTCCGCCTGCTGTGGTGTCTTTTACGTACAGATGAACAAATCTTGTGCGAAGTCCCATCATCTGTTCAATGCCTGCCATAAGGTCATACGCCATCTTATTTCTGAAACGGAGACCCTCGTTAACATGCTTATTCAGCGGTATGGTGGTGTTCCCCATCCACATCCCTTTATTTTCTTTAAGACTTATTTTATAGTTTTTAACAGACTGTCTGCTGGATGTCTGTCCACGTATCTGTATAGTACAGTTTGGCGATACCTGACCATAGCCGAGGTTTCCCGGAAGCGGTCCTGATTCATCTCCAACCTGAAGAAGCCCTTCAACCTTATATCTGTCTACGCCCATATCCTCATAATCATATACGGAATATGTGTTTATTTCGCTCCAAGTGTGATTGGTTCTTTCTCCTTCATTACCCGACGAAACCGTAAGATACATTGTAACAACATCTTCGGGTTCATAGGCCGTATACAAATCCTTTTTGTCACGAAGCTTATATTTTTCGTTGTATGCCGTATCCGGTGTGTAAGCACTTCCGGTTTCTTCAACTGCAGGGGCAGTGGCACATCCGGCTAAAACAAAGCTAAACATTATTAGCAAAGCGATTAGTTTAATTGCCTTTTTCATATTTTTCTACCTCCAGTTTATCTTCAAGAAATACTCTCATTTTTCTGAATGTTCCCGATTTATCCTCCGCTACAAGCGGCTGAACAGCAAGTATATAGTAAGGTAGTCTTTTGGTAAAATAATCAAGTCTTTGTATTGCCACTATCAAAAATACCATTGATGCAACTAAAAATCCGAATCCGTAATATACCCGCGAAAAAAACAGGGATATTACCGAAAAAACTACCGAACATGCCGCAAATATTCCCGATGCAAAAAACGCACCTTTATAATCTGTGAAATACAGCAGTATAAGCATTGTCATATTTCCAACAGCATAAAGTCCGTAGCCTACACACAGTGTTCTGAAATAGCCTCGCATCATTTCATTGAAACCAAGCGGCAGAATATCAAGCAAAAATCCGCCCGCCGCTATAAACAGTGCTGTACATAAAAGCTGTTTTATTGCGGTATACAGCATTTCGGTTTTTAATGTATCCAGCATCTCTTTTTCGGCCTGAAGTATATCTTTTATTGTTCCTTTATCGTTGTATAAGCTATAGTGATTTCGATACTTTCCGTAAAAATTAACTTCAACCGATACAACAAAGTTTACTGTTGTAATAAGTGTAGTCATAAAAGCTAAAAGTGCAGGAACATCGTGTTCAGGTGCACCATAAAAAAGTCCATGCACCCGTACTCCTACCTTACTGAACCACATTATAACAAGGTGGGCAAACATACCGACATTTACAAACAATCCCGACAGGGCAAGGTACAGATATTCGTCCATCCAGTCAAGGAAAACAAATGCTCCAACGTCGGTTTTCGGGAAATACTTGTGCAAGAGCACAAGGTTCCATATAACCATAACGCCGTAGCCTACCGTTACAGACAGTAACAGCATTTCTATTACATATGCTTTAAATATCCTTGTAAGAATAAATCCAAGTACAAATATAACAAGTATCGCCACAAGATACGAAAGGAAAATTCCTTTATAATCTTTTATGGCGGAAAGGTAGCCCATGGCATTCCACACAATTATCATTTCGTTGAAGAATATGAACATCAGAATTCCCTGCATAAGTGTTGCTCCCGAAAAAATCAGGAAAATAAGCCAAAGCACACTTCCTATTGTCATCATAAGTGCCGTGCTTCCCCAGAACGACGGGAGTACTGCGCTTTTCTTTTCTTCGTAGAGCATATCGGCGGTAAACCTTGTGATTACCATATTGAAAAGGGAGGTTGCCAGAATGGACGCCAGAAGAGTATAGGTTATCATACATATCAAAAGCTCTCTTGTCTGAACTGGAACACCGCTGCGGCTGCACAGATACATTATTCCAAGCAGCAGAATAACACCCAGCAGCATTGGACCCGAACAAATAACAGTTGCGTATCCGTATGCTTTAACAGAGTTCATAAGTCCCTTTTTTGCAAAGAGCTTTTTAAGTTCAAACCCTATACCTGCCATTCAGCTTCTACCTCCTTATAAAGATTTCTGTATTTTTCAAGCATTATACCGTATTTATAATACGTATGTGCTCTTTTTTTCGCTATTTCGCCCATTTCAAGACGAAGATCTCTCGACTCGCACACAACTTCCATTCGTTCAGCAAGTTTTTCTCTTTGCATAGGCGGAACGCAGTATCCCGCTATACCAAAATCATCGTCCGGTGCGCCTTCAAGAAGTTCGCGGCAACAACCTACATCAGTAGTAACGCACGGTCTTCCCGCTGCAAAGGATTCAAGCACGGACAGGGGCTGACCTTCGGAAATGCTTGTGAGTATTGTAAAATCAAGCTTTTCAAAATATTCAACAACATTAACCCTGCCCGGCATTATAACTTTATCATCTATTCCAAGCTGGGTGATGAGTTGTCTGCATTCTTCGGCATATTCCTCATCGTCTACGCCGCCCATAATATGAAGACGGACGTTTTCCATACGGCTGGAAAGCTCGAAAAATGCATAAATCATTGTTTTTATATCCTTGATAGGTGCAAAACGTACAACCGCTCCTATATCAACATAGCCGTCATCTTCTTTTATAGGTATGTTGCAAAATCTTTCGTAGCTGATGCCGTTTGCTATAACATAGCATTTCGCGGGGGCAGCGCCCATTTCAATCTGTGTTAATCTGGCGCGCGTAAAAAGCGATGTAACACGGAACGCCTTGTCGTATATAAGGTCGGAAAGCATATAGAAAAATTTAATCCACTGCCCTTTAAATGCTTTTTCAACCCATTTTGCCCTGATTATTTCTTCTTCCCTTTCACGCGTATATATACCGTGTTCAGTTAAAAGAACAGGCTTGTTATACACATATCCGCCAAGGCTTGCCAATAGTCCGCCGTACCCTGTTGAAATGGCGTGATAGCAATCTGCCTTGGGTACTTTTGTTCCCATAAGATACAAAACGGGAAGCAGTCTTGAACGAACGGAATGAAACGCATCCGAAAAAGCAGTATACGGAAACTCCGCTTCACATATTTCGGTAAGAGTTTTTAAAAAATGCTCACTTTTAAGATAGCTCATAGGATTTATTTTTTCTTTATGATACATCCGGAAAAGCAAATCCCAATCCGGTTTTTCAGAAAAAACAAGCCGTTTTAATGCTTCGTTTTCTTCGTCAGAAAAGCTGTGATTAAATATTTTGTTTGGTTTTACCTTAAGGGCATCATCCAGAAATACCTGATGAACCTCCACAACATTCTGCGGGAGCGTATATACAAACTTATCCTTATCCTCGGCTTTGGCGCCGATTACCCAAAGAACAAATTCGTGTTCGGGCATTTCTGTTATATATTGGTGTGCCCATGTGGATACACCGCCGTTTATGTAAGGGTAACACCCTTCAAGCACCATACAAATTCTCATTGTTTTCTCCGTGAAAATTATTTTAAATTGATTGTTACTACATTTTTATCCGCTTTAAGCAAATACAAATCTCCCGTAAGATGCGAAAGCTTTCCGCCATCTACACTTCCGCAGTTCTGATTATTAAAGCGGATAAAGAAATATCCTTCGTCGTAGAAATTACCGATTTTAAGTACGAGCTTGTTATCGGTATATTCTTTTTCTACGTTAAGTGCCGCAAATCTTTGCACAGCGGCAGATGTTTCGGAGCCTGTAAAGTTTCTGATGGAAGGCGCCGATGTATATAAATAATCAAGATATTCTCCAAAGTTTTCCGACAGCTTAGCCCATCCCATTTCTGCTCCACGTTCGGGGTCAAGCGCATCGTCGGGGTGAGTAAAGTGGCAGTTTACATAGTGCATATTAAGTTCCGACACAAGTGCCATTTCCATAAAAGGAGTCAGGGTGCAACTTGAAATAATTCGCGGCTGATACACCCTGCCGTCAGGTAAAACTTCAAATTCCTGCGTACAGCCGTGTTCAAAATCACCGTCAGGGAAATATATTCCCGATATTGTTTTTATGTGGGGGTATGTACTAAGTAAAAAATCCTCGCCCACTTTTGACATAATATTTGACGGAGGAACATAAAGCGACATATCAACACCGGGAAAAAGCTCGTCACAAAGGTCAACAAGCTCGTCAAAAGCACTTTCCATTGCCGCATAGCTTTCCCAGGTTTTATAATCATAAAGTCCTCTGTAATCACATTCACTCATACAAAGCGGCTGATGATTATATCCGTGATATCCAACCTCGCCGCCCTGACGAAGAAGCATATTACCAAAGGTCAGAAATGTACCTTCATCAGGTGCGGATGGTGTTGTGCCGTCAACATTGTCATCATAACAGTTGATTGCAAGACCTGTATATTTTATACCATGCCTGTCGGCATGGTTCATCATTGCCGGCCACCATATATTTACATAAAATTCACGTGTTGTTGCGCCGTAATCTCTTAAAATATATTCGTTGCTTCCCGACGGAATCTGTGACGGGAAGTCATCCAGATAGAATGTGGATGCGTTTATAACCGGATAGACAGACACATCTTCAAGAAGGCTGTAGGATGAGGCATAAAATCCGCGGGACACCTTTTCGCAAAGACCCATATTATCTACAACAATTTTCCCTTTTCCGTATGTTGTTTCCCAGATAAGCGGAGTTTTATGTTCATTGTCAATCCACGCATGAAGTTTTACCTTTTGCTCATCCAGTCTAACTGCCCAGACAGATTCATATCCGTCTTCGACAATAAAACTTCTGCCGCCGCCAACCATAAAATCTTCTGATATGTAAACACTTTCAAGAAGGACATTATCCCAAGATGATTCCATAATACCAAGTGCACTTTCAAGCACTGATACATATATGCTCTTCTGCAGTGTAAGTGCAAACTGAATTCTTCCACCTGCATATATCCAGTTGTTTAAAGCAATAATATCCTGTCCTATCGAAGAGAGGTCGCTTATAACCACAATTGCCGTACTGTATGCATTAATATCAGGAAACGGAGTTTTCGATAAATCAACAGCGTCATAGCCTACTTTCATATCGGCAAGAATTACTCTAAATTCTTCCATTGCATTTGCGCTGTCCGGTTGAGTGGAGTCCCAGAATACCAATGTGGTCTTTTTCAGGTTGGCATTTGCCTCGACTTTGGTTACAATACGTTCA
>JAZRHB010000103.1:0-27672 GCA_045644605.1 Clostridia bacterium | reverse complement strand
CTATAAAAATATATGTTGGCTCAAACTCTTTAAATCCCTTGGCTACAGTATCGTTTCACTATTTAAACTCGCATTATAAGGTTAACGATAGTGAAGACAGACAGAAAAATATGAGAATTGATTTATTAAGCGGACAGATATATTATAAAAATCGTCACGGACTGAAAGCTGCGCTAAGACATTTCGCACATCCAAAAAGAAGAAAATACACAGATTTGTTTTTTGAGTATATTGAAAAGAACGAGAAACAACTAAATACCAAAGACGGTTGGAATGCTTTCCTTGACGAGTTTAGTTCATTAACAAAACAGGATCATGTAAAAGAAACCAGAGCCTGTGACTGTGTTATAAAAGAAAATGTTTTTCGTAGATTATTGCATATGGGAAATTTCTTCATTCCTTCGTTTTACTCTATTATGAAGTTTTTGACAACTATTACCTTTATTATTTTAGTTGTTTTATATCTTTGTGGCCTGATATCTGGTGAAGTAGTTGACGTGTTTAACCCGTTTGATTGATCAATATAAGAAAGATGGTTTATTCCATAATCTAAATAGTATATTAAAGTTAGTTTGGGTTAGAAAGCACTGAAATATCACATAGCTAATAGTTTGGCCATATTTGTGTCTTTCGATAAAAAAGTACAGCCGATTAAGCTGTACTTTTTTCAGTGGTGCACCTGAGGAGATTTGAACTCCTAAGCCATTACTGGCACACGGACCTGAACCGTGCGCGTCTGCCAATTCCGCCACAGGTGCGAATATTAAATTTTAAGTTGTTAGCATTTACACAAGCCGTTTTATGTTACTCCCTTAAAAAGGGTTCACGGACTTGAACCTGCATGAAATTGCTTTCACATGGACCTGAACCATGCGCGTCTGCCAATTCCGCCATACCTGCATATTAAATTATAACCTCATAATTTTTACACGGGAGAGGTAACCCCGAGGAGGAGCGAAACCGCTTAATCCTCATATATGAAAACGGATAAACCGAATTCAATCACTTTTCACCGATATGACGCGAGCAGAACCATGCGCGTCTGCCAATTCCGCCATATCTGCATATTTTGTTAGTTTGTCTATATGGCAGCCGCGCCCGCGTGACCCCTTGCGGTTCCCGAAATCATAGATTTCGACCGCTGCACCTTTTCATCTTCGCTTCCTCTGCCACCGGCAGCGCTCAGTTTCTAAGCTGCCAATTCCGCCATATCTGCATATTTATAATACAGAGTTGATTTGCCAATTCAGCAAATCAACTCTGTTATTTTACCACATTTCCGAATTTATGTCAAGAGAGATTTATCTGTCTTTCATATAATCCCTATGCGAAATTGCAACCCTGTAATTCTTATCTTTAAGGAATGCGGCTAATTCTTCTGCAATGGTAACACTACGATGTTTACCACCCGTACAACCGATTGCAATAATAAGCTGATTTTTACCCTCTTCAATATAATGCGGAATAAGGAATGTTATCATATCTTCAAGCTTTTTAAGGAACTGTCCGGTTTGTTTATATCCAAGAACGAACTCTTTTACTTCCTTATTCATTCCTGTTTTATGTTTAAGATTTGATTCGTAAAACGGGTTAGGTAAAAAACGAACGTCAAAAACAAGGTCCACATCAAGCGGAAGACCGTTTTTGAAACCAAACGATATTACGTTCACCACTATCCCCTTATATTCCTTGTCTTCCATAAGGATAGAGTGCATTTCGTCACGAAGCTGTGCCGGTTTAAGGCTTGTTGTATCTATGATATATTTGGCGCGATTACGCACCTCGGAAAGAAGATTTCTTTCTTTTCTTATTCCCGCCATAATTGTGCCGCCTTCTGCAAGCGGATGGCTTCTTCTTGTTTCTTTATATCTTTTTACAAGACTCTGGTCGGTTGCATCAAGGAATATTATTTCATATTCAATTTTAAGCTGTTTAAGCTCATTAAGAGATTCAAAAAGCTGATTGAACAAATCACCGCCACGAAGGTCAATAACAAGGGCAATTTTGTCCATTTTCCCCGTCGACTGACAAACTTCTATAAATGGCGGCAACAAAGCCGGAGGCATATTATCGACACAATAGTACCCTATATCCTCCAAAACACGCATTGCACTACTTTTTCCGGCACCTGACATACCGGTTACAATTAAAATTTTCATAAATTCCCCTATCTTCCTATCAGCTTTATTTCTTCCTGCAAGGTTACACCAAATTTTTCTTTTACCTGCATCTTTATATAATCAACCAAATCAAGCACATCTTTTGCGGTTGCACCGCCTTTATTTATAACAAATCCGCTATGCTTTTCAGACACCTCTGCACCGCCGATTGCATATCCTTTAAGACCTGCATCTTCAATAAGCTTTCCGGCAAAATATCCTTCCGGACGTTTGAACGTACTGCCCGCACTTGGATATTCAAGCGGCTGTTTATCCCGTCTTCTTCCCGCAAGGTCTTTCATTGTATCAAGAATTTCTTCTTTATTTCCTTTTTTAAGTCTGAAAGTTACTTCAAGAATAACATATCCGCCGCCGAAAATGCTTGTTCTGTATCCAAAACCGCAGTCGGCATTTTTAAACACTTTAACATTTCCATCATTATCAAGTGCCGTAACCGTTTCAATTACGTCTTTCAATTCTCCTCCGTAGGCACCGGCATTCATAAATGTGCCGCCTCCGACAGTGCCGGGAATTCCTGCCGCAAATTCAAGACCCGCAAGGCTCATTTTTGCCGCAGTGTTTGCAACCACCGCAAGAAATACTCCTGCACCTGATGTTATGATATCGTCTTCGAGAATTACATAATTTATTTTTTCTGTGCATATCACAACGCCGTCAATACCATTGTCGGAAACAAGCAAGTTTGAGCCGTTTCCAACAACGGTTACGGGAATGTTTTCTGCCTTACAATATCCTATAATTTCAAGAAGTGCCTCTTTTGTTTCGGGTGTTACAAAAATATCTGCAGCACCACCTATTTTGAAAGTGGTGTGTTTTGACATAGGCTCATTAAGTTTTACATTAGTTTCGCCTGCAAGCGAGATGATATTCTGTATAATTTTCATATATCCCCCAAAACAAATAGTTCACTTTAGTAATATGCATTAAGCATAAACTTTAATACTTTCTTTTATTTTTCCGATTTTCTCAATAGTCAGCCGGACAACAAAATACCCTTTTATTCATTAAGAAGTGCCGCGCCTATTATTCCGGCATCATTTCCAAGTTTGGCAATTTCGATGTTAATTCCGCCAACATTGGCACCTGAATATACTTCCGTTATGCAATATTCTTTTATCAGTTTAAGCAGGTAATCGCCCTGATTACATACGCCACCACCAATAACAACTTTTTCAGGCTGGAATAAGTTTATGATATTTGCAATTCCGCATCCGATATGTTCGGTGTATTTTTTAACAACTTTAAGTGCCGCTTTGTCGCCTTTTTTCGCAGCTTCAAATGCGGTTTTTCCGTCTACATTATCAAGGTTACCACCAATCATTTCATTCATAAGAGAATTACTGTTATCGATTATAGTTTTTTTAGTTTGTGAAATAAGTGCTGTTGCCGAGGCATATGCTTCCCAGCAACCTTTTCTGCCGCAACTGCATGGTTTTCCGTCTTTTTTTATTACCATATGTCCAAGCTCGCCGCCGGCACCGTTATAACCCGAAAAAATCTTTCCGTTAATTATAATTCCGCCGCCAACACCCGTACCGAGTGTAACCGCAACAAAACATTCCATTTCTTCGTTGCCAAGGCAATATTCGGCATATGCCGCAACATTGGCATCATTTTCAAGATATACGGGTTTATCTATGCATTTCTGTATTTCTGTTCTTACGGGAACATTACGAAAATTGATGTTGTTTGCATATACAAGCACACCGTTTTTTGCATCGCAACTTCCGGGGCTTCCTATGCCAATAGAAGCTATATCATCCATAGTATATCCTGCATCCTCGCAAACCTTTATTGCAAGCTTTGCCATATCGGCAAGAATTTCCGTATAATGCCTTTTTGCTCCGGTGGGAACAGCATCTTTATGAAGAATTTTACCTTCTTCCGTTACAAGCCCCGCTTTTATTGTTGTTCCTCCAAGGTCTATACCTATTCTCATATTTATCCCGCCAAAAACCTGATTTTATTTTTACCCTGTCTGCCATTAAAATATGCTTCAAGATTTTCCATTGAGCTGTTTATTATAAGCTCTTCCGGATAGTCTGTTTCTCTGACAACAGACATTGCCCATTCAAGTCTTCCTACCATATCCCAGAAATGCGCATCTGAACTGAGCGTTATATGAACACCATATTTTTTGCATGTTTTTATTATTTCAAGGCAAACCGGCTCGCATCCTTTTCTTGTTTCGGGCGAAGAATTGTTTATTTCAACAATCTTTCCTGCTTTTGCCGCCGCTTTTATAACCGTATCAATATCAAACGGATATCTGGGGTCACCCATATGACCGAGAATATCAACACGCGGATTTTCAATTACTTTAAGCCACGCCGCAGTATATTCCTCCGCAGTATGACCCATTTCCATTACTGATGCATGCATACTTGCAATGGCATAATCAAGGCGGTCAAAAATTTTGGGATACTCGTCCATATCAAGATTGCCGTTTATATCTATATTTGCCTCCACTCCGCGAAGAATTGTTACTTTTCCCAATTTACGCGGCACCCTGTGAAGATTTATAAAATAGTAAACATGCGGTGCATCCGTTAATTTGAAAGCATGGTCTGTAATTCCCATAACGGCAAGGTTTTTTCTTTCCGCTTCTGCGGCATTTTCCGTAACCGTGCTGTAAGCGTGGGTACTTGCAATTGTATGCGTATGTAAATCCGCTATTATTTCCATAACTAAAAATTAAACTCCTTTTTATGAAAGTCCGCTCTGTTCCATAAGTCTTTGGTTAAGCTCCTGTGCGGCGTTAAATCCCATACGTTTCTGACGGTTGTTCATTGCCGCAACCTCAAGGATAACCGCAAGGTTTCTGCCCTGCTTAACCGGAATTGTTATTGACGGAATTTTTATATCAAGAATTTCGGTGTGTCCGTTATCAAGACCAAGACGTTCATATTCAACACCCTGCTGCCACGGTTCAAGATTTACAACAAGGTTGATATTTTCTGTTTCCTTTACGGCACCGATACCGAATATGTTACGCACATTCACAATTCCTATACCACGCAGTTCAATAAAGTGACGGATTATTTCCGGTGATGTGCCGACAAGTGTTGAGTCGGAAACCTTTTTGATTTCAACTGCGTCGTCCGCTACAAGACGGTGACCACGTTTAAGAAGCTCAATTGCGGCTTCACTTTTACCTACTCCGCTTTCACCGAGAAGAAGAAGTCCTTCACCGTATACTTCAACAAGAACGCCGTGACGTGTGATTCTTGGTGCAAGCCATACGTTAAGGTTTTTTATAAGCTCGCCCATAAAACGGCTTGTTGAATCATTTGTCTGCAGAAGCGGCACATTATATTTTTTCGAAATGTCATACATTTCAGGATAGGGTTCAAGACCCCTTGTAAGTATTGCCGCAGGAACACCCTGCGAAAAAAGGGCTTCTATTCTTTTCTTTCGTTCTTCTTCCCCAAGCTTATCAAGATAGGTCATTTCAACCTTACCGATAATCTGAATTCGTTTGGGATTAAAATAATCAAAAAATCCGGTAAGCTGAAGACTGGGACGATTAACGTCCGCACAGTCAATTTCAATTTCCAGCATTTCATCCGGACAATACAGTTTTTCAAGTTTAAGGGTTTTGATAATTTCGCTTAATTTTACAGAAAACATTATATTCTCCCCTTTATATGATATCTAAACATATATAATTATAAAACAATAAGTAATAAAAATCAATATCAAATACAAAAAAATATTGAAATATTATGCAATTAATGATACAATAAAGATATATTTACGAAAGGATAACAATGCTATGTTTAAAATATTAAAAAAAGACGGGCTTGCGCGCCGCGGCGAGTTTACAACTGTGCACGGCACTGTGCAGACACCCGTATTTATGAATGTTGGTACAAGTGCTACCGTAAAAGGCGGAATTTCCGCGCTTGACCTTAAAGATGTAGGTTGTCAGGTGGAGCTTTCAAACACATACCATCTGCACGTTCGACCCGGTGATAAGGTTATACGCGAGCTTGGCGGTCTTCACAAGTTTATGAACTGGGACAAGCCTATCCTTACCGACAGCGGCGGTTTTCAGGTGTTTTCACTCTCATCGCTTCGCAAAATCAAGGAAGAAGGCGTTTATTTTTCATCCCATGTTGACGGTGCAAAAATATTTATGGGTCCCGAAGAAAGTATGCAGATTCAGCCAAACCTTGCATCAACTATTGCAATGGCATTTGACGAATGTATTGAAAACCCATCGCCTTACGAATATGTAAAAGCGTCTACCGAACGTACAACAAGATGGCTTGAAAGATGTAAAACCCATCTTGATATGTTAAATGCAAAAGAAGATACCATCAACCGTAATCAGCTGCTTTTCGGAATAAATCAGGGCGGCACATATCCCGACCTTAGAATTAACCATATGAAAGAAATTGCAAAGCTTGACCTTGACGGTTATGCAATAGGCGGACTTGCCGTTGGCGAAACTGCAGAAGAAATGTATGAAATTATTGATGCGGTTGAGCCGTTTATGCCCGAAGACAAGCCCCGATATTTAATGGGTGTGGGAACTCCCGTAAATATTGTTGAAGCTGTTGCAAGAGGGGTTGATTTTTTTGACTGCGTAATGCCAAGCAGAAACGCACGTCACGGCTCTATTTTTACCAAAAAAGGCTATCTTCACATAATGAACAATAAATATTTGGCCGACCCGCTGCCAATCGACCCGGACTGCGGATGTCCTGCCTGTCGGAACTTCTCAAGAGGGTATATCCGCCATCTTCTTAAAGCAGGCGAAATGCTTGGTATGCGCCTTTGTGTGCTTCATAACCTGTATTTCTATAACTCTCTTATGGAAGATATCCGCACTGCTATTGAAGAAGGCAAATTTGAAGAATACCGCAGGTTTGCAAATGAAACATTTTTAAAGAAAATTTAAACCTTGTGGGGTCTACTCCACTCGGCTTAATGGAGGAAAATCATGGCTCTACAGATGATTGTGGGAAGTGCCGGATGCGGAAAAACATCTTATGCTATGGATGTTTTTGAAGGTGCTTCTTCCTGTTCAAAACGAATATATATTGTGCCGGAAAGCTCATCTTATATGGCGGAAACTCTTGTTGCCGGAAAATTCGGGGCATCAAGCAGCACTTCCGTAAGCGTTTTGTCGTTCAAAAGACTTTATACCGAGCTTGTAAACCTATACGGCAATGCAGGATATACAAAGCTTGGCAAAAGCGGCAGAGCTATGATTTTAAGCAGTATTTGTCAGAATCTTAAAAGTAAATTTAAAATTCTTGAAAAACCAGCAAGACATAAGGGGTTTGCCTCTCTTGTGTCAGATACAATAGGCGAATTTAAAGTGCATGGCGTTACACCGGATATGCTGAAAACTCTTTCGGAATCAACCGGTGATGATGCGCTATGCCATAAACTGCACGATTTATTTTTAATATACAGCGAGTATGAACGCGTTCTCGAAAACCGCTTTGAAGATGCCGATGACGAAACGGGTATACTTGCCGGTCTTATAGCCGAAAATCCCGATTATTTTGCAGACAGCTGCATTATTTTTGACGGATTTTCTTTCTTTTCACCTAATCAGATGAACGTTATAAACGAGATTCTTCCGCAGGCACGTGATGTTTATTTTACATTCACCTCCGACAATACCGAGCCTGCCGATGAAGATGACCTGTTTTTTATGCAGAAAAAAACTGCCGGAAGAATAAAGTCTCTTGCAGACAAGCAGGGTGTTCGCATAAACGAAGATGTTATTCTTACCGAATGCAGAAAATTTGATAAATTCCCCGAAATGAAGCATTTTGTAAACTGCTGCGAAAAAGGGGCTGATTCCCCCTGCCCGCATTATGGAAATCTTAAGCTTTCCGTATTCAACGACATTGAGGATGAGATAACCTATGTTGCAAGAAAAATTGAATCTCTTGTGCGTAGCGGTAAATACAGATATAAGGATATTGCCGTTATTGCAAGAAATAAAGAAGCTTATTCCATTGCAATAGAACGCATTTTTGCAAAATTTGAAATTCCTGTTTTTATATCAGGAAATCAGAATGCTCTTGTACTGTCTGCAGTTACGGCAGTTATGTCCGCACTTAACATAATAATCCGCAATTTCAGTTATGAAAGCGTGTTTGATTATCTTAAATCCGGATTTGCGTGTTCCGACCCCGATAAAATAGATTTGCTTGAAAACTACATTACCGCAACAGGCATCCGCGGAAAACTCTGGACAAGCGGTGAAAAATGGAAATATACTCCCGAATTTGCCGGTGCATACGAAAGCGACGAAGAATTCCTTGAGCTTATCAATTCCGCTAAAACCGAAGTTATTTCCCCTGTTGTAAATTTAAAAAATACACTCGCTGAAGCAAAAACCGTAAAGGAATATTGCCGCGGTATGTATTCTTTTATGAATGACATTTCTTTGCGCGATACCATTGACGGACTTGTGGAAAGATTTAAATATACCGATATGCAGGAAGCATCATACTATGCTCAGGTATGGAATACACTTGTTGACGTGCTTGATGAGCTTGCCGCTGTTTTAGGCGACGATTCTACCGATATAACCGGATTTTACGCCCTTCTTACAACCGGTTTTTCTGCGCACGATATAGGTGTTATCCCAACCGCTATTGACGTTGTAAGGGTGCTTTCCGATAAACCCGAAGGAAGCACAAAATTTGCTTTTGCAATAGGTGTAAATGATGGTGTTTATCCGTCGGCATATAGTGATGGCGGCATTATAAACGACAACGACAAAAGGGTATTTGAAGAAAATAATATGCCACTTTCCGACACGTCATATTTAAAAACCTTTGAAGAAAATTATACTATTTACAATATACTTACTTTCCCGTCGGAAACACTTGAAATAACATATCCTATTTCGGATGCGACGGGCGGAAGTCTTCTTCCCGCAAGACTTATCGGCAGATTTGAAAAAATGTTCGGCATTACCGCAAACAACTATATCCTCGCCGACGAGGTTGCATCTGCTGATATGATTTCATCCCCCGGTCCCACATTTGATTTATATATCAGAAATGCGGCATCCAAACTACCTTATGACAGTAAGTGGGACGAGGCAGGAAAATGGTTCCGCGATAATCCGCAGTGGAGTGAAAAATTAAGTCTTTTTGAATCGGCTTGTAATTTCAAACCCACCGCAACTACATTAAATAAAGATGCTTTGAAATCTATTTATAACAACGATTTTATTTCGCTCAGTGTGTCACGAATGGAAAAGTTTTCAAAGTGTCCGTTTTCATATTATCTTAACTATATCCTGCATCTTAAAGAACGTCAGAAAAGCGTGCTTAAGAACACCGATACCGGCAGTATTATGCACGATGTTATTGAAAAGCTTTCCGTAAATATTGTTTCTGCCGGCTATAACTGGAGCAGTGCACCCGAAGATTTTGTTCTTACCGAAACCGAACGTATTGTAAATGACAAAATCGCCGAGGTCAGCGAAATGTTCGGCTACACATCCAACCGCAGAACATGGCTTCTTATACGCCTTAAATCCACACTTATCACTTCTGCACTTTTTATTGCAAAGCATCTTCGTGCAGGCGAGTTTATTCCGCTTGGATACGAAATTGAATTTGCAGGCGGAAACAAATACACTCCTCTTAAAATTGATATTGGCGGCAAAACCATAAGCCTTAAGGGCAAAATCGACCGTGCGGATATCTATGTGGATGAAAACGGAAACCGTTTTGTACGTGTTATTGATTACAAATCCGGCAGCCGCAGTTTCGACGTGTCAAATATGTATTATGGACTCGAACTGCAGCTTATGGTATATCTCGACAGACTTTGCGACCTTGAAAATGCATCGCCCGCAGGTATACTTTATTTCAGATTCAACGACCCTGTGCTTGAACAGAATAAAGGCAGTATAGAAGACGAATTCAGAATGAAGGGTCTTGTTCTTAAAGATGATGGTATTATCCGTGCTATGGATAAATCATTTACAGATAAAAGCACCGTTATTCCGGTAGGCTACATTAAAAGCGGCGACCTTTCAAAAAATTCTTCAGTTGCAACTGCCGCACAATTTGCCGGTATGAGAAAAAGGCTGCATACCATCATAAGACAAATCGGAAAAGAGCTTGCCGGCGGCAAAACAGATATTGCTCCCGCAAAGGCTCCGTCCGTAAACGGCTGCGATTACTGCAGTTTCAAGCAGGCGTGTCTGTTTGACCCGCTTTGCGGCGGCAAATATAAGAATATGGATTTTCTTCCCAAAGAAGATATTATAAAAGAACTTGAAAAGATGGGCGGTGAAAATAATGCCTGAATTTACTCCCGATCAGAAAAAAGCAATAGAAACACTTGGCAGGGACATTATTGTTACCGCAGCCGCAGGCAGCGGTAAAACTGCGGTTTTGTCTGAAAGAGTTCTTAATATTATACTGAATGAAGATACCGATGTTACAGATTTTCTTATTGTTACGTTCACAAATGCAGCAGCGGCAGAAATGAAAAGTCGTATCAGCAGTAAAATTGCCGATGCGCTTTTATCCGGTCAGTTTTCTCCCGCAAAGATGCGCCATTTAAACAGGCAGCTTTCACTCATATCCCGTGCAAGCATTACAACAATACACTCTTTTTGTCTTGACATAATACGCAGTAATTTCTATCTTCTTGATATAGATCCCGGTTTTCGTATTCTTGAAGATGGCGAAGCCGAGCTTATGAAGATTTCTGCCGCTGAACAGATGCTTGAAGAAATGTACGGCGGTAAAAACCCCGCGCTTGTTTCAGATATGTGCAAATGGCTTGGCGGTGGAAATGACGATAAGCTTATTGCCCAAATTATAGAAACATATAAATTTATTTCAAGTTTTTCACATCCGCTCGAATGGCTTGAAGCACAGGTTGAAAAATATAATCCCGAAAACTTATCTGATATTGATGCTCTTTCCTGGGTAAAAGAAATAAAAACCGCTTATGAAATCAGACTCAGCGGTCTTGTTTCGCAAGTGGAAGAGCTTAAAAACCATGCACTTGAACATGGCATTTCTTCGTACGCGGGTACATTTGCTGATGATGAAAATCAGCTTAAAAATATGTGCAATTCCTTTTCAGGCACCTGGGATACTCTTCATAGTGCCGCCGCAAGCTTTGCGTTTTGCACTCTTGCAAAAAAACCAAAGGATGCGGATGAACCTGTTATTGAATATCTTAAAGATTCCCGCGATAAGATGAAAAAATCGGCTACCACCATGATTTCTGTAATTGCCGGATTATCGTCTGAACGTATCCGTCAGGATTTAGGCAGAATGTATCCTATGCTACTTTGCCTTAAAGATGCTGTATTTGCACTGGACAGAATATACAGCGAGAAAAAGCGTGAGTCATCAGCACTTGATTTCGGCGATTTTGAGCATATGGCTCTTCAGATTCTCCGTGATGGCGCAAACGGTGTTGCAAAGAAACTTGAAAATAAATACAAATATATTCTTGTAGATGAATATCAGGACTGTAACCCTGTTCAGGAAGAGCTGTTTTCCCTTATTTCACGAAAAGAAAACGGTGCATCCTGCAATATGTTTATGGTTGGAGATATCAAACAGAGCATATATAAATTCCGTCAGGCAGACCCTGAAATTTTCATTGATAAAAGCATTCGCTATTCGGATGAAAATTCGGGCGGAGAAAAAATTTCACTTAATAAAAATTTCCGTAGCAGTAATGCCGTGCTTGATTATGTTAATCATATTTTTTCACGTATTATGAGCATAAGCGTTGGTGAAATGGAATATACCGACAGCGACAAGCTGTACTACCGCGAGGATAATCCGCCTGCCATTACTGATAAAGATAAATGCGAGCTTATTATTGCATCATCGGATACCGATGCGCAGTGTGAAAATAAATATGAGCTTGAAGCAAGGGTTATTTCATCCCGAATTGCAAAGCTTATAGATGAAGGGTATAAATACAAGGATATTGTAATTCTATACAGAGGTATGGGGCAGAAATCCGAAGCTCTTGAGCAGGAATTCAAAAACTGCGGTATCCCCTATTATCTTGACAGCCGACGCGGATATTTTGAAACGCTTGAAGTGGGACTTTTCCTGTCAATCTTACGGATTATAGACAATCCGTCGTCGGATATTCCGCTTGTAGGTGTTCTTCGCAGTCCGCTTTTCAGTTTTGACGAAAACGACCTTGTTAAAATAAGATACAACAAAAAAGGAATGCTTTTTGATGCGCTTAAATCATACTCCGCAGGAGATGACGAAACGGCCCATAAATGTGCTGATTTTCTGAATAAGCTGAACAAGTGGCGCGATGCCGTAATTTCAAAACCTATAGCAGAATTTGTTCCTTATATATTAAATGAGTCGGGACTTGACATATTCGCCGCAGGTCTACCGGGCGGTAAACAAAGGTGCGCAAATTTAAATCTTATGATAGAGCACGCAAAGGGATTTTCCGCAGCGGGAAGCGGCGGGCTTTTCGGGCTGCTTGAATATATGGACAGACTTCAGGTGCACAGTGATTCCGGAAGTGCAAAAACCCTGTCCGAATCAAGTAACGTCGTACGTATTATGACAATCCATAAATCAAAAGGACTTGAATTTCCCGTTGTGTTCCTTGCCGGTTGTCATACCAAGTTCCATTCCAGCGATTATTCCGGAAATCTTCTTTTGCACAGAAAACTCGGGCTTGGTGTGGAGGCGTATGATTTTGATAAAAAAGTCCATTATTCGCTTATCTCAAAAGAAGCAATAAAGGAAAAAATTCATATTGAAAATATTTCCGAAGAAATGCGCGTAATGTACGTTGCAATGACAAGAGCAAAGCATAAGCTGATTTGCACCGCAGTTGTGGGCGATGTTTCAAAAATGATGGACGATATGGAAAATATGTCTTACGACTGTGACCGTATTCCACTGCCGTTTATGGTGCGTTCAAACGCATATCTTGACTGGCTGGCATATTCCCTTACAGATGACATTATTCTTAACACATCTCCTGACACAAATATTTCATTATATGAAACTGTTCCGGAAGATGTTTGCAAAAAAACAACTGTTTCTATAAGTAATGACGTACGCGAAGCTCTTGAATATAAATATCCTTACATTTTGTCCGCATCTATGCCGACTAAATTTTCCGTAAGCGAGCTTAAGCGTCGTTTCGACTATGAAGATGCTCTTTCGGCAAAGCTTCAGTCAAGAACTGTACTTAAACCATCCGTTCTGGACAGCGAGGTTTATGTAAGTCCTGCCGAGGCGGGTATTATAAACCATCTTGTGCTCAGGCACATTCCGCTTAAAAATGTAACGGAAGAGGTTGTTAATAAGTGTTGTCGCGAGCTTGTTGACACGGGTCTTCTTAAAATAGATGAGCTTTCATTTGTAAATGTTTCCGCTATTGCAGGATTTTTTGATAGTCCGCTTGGCAAAAGACTTTCAAATGCCGAAAAGGTTTTCCGTGAAGAATCATTCAATATACTTGTACCGCAAAGCGATATTTCCGGCAATCAGTATGCACCCGAAGAAGATCGTGTTCTTATTCAGGGAATTATTGACTGTATGTTTATTGAAAACGGACAGGTTGTTGTTGTGGATTTCAAAACCGACAGGCATTTAAGCGCAGAGGCTGAAAGGATGTACAGAACCCAGCTTGAAATTTATGCCAAAGCCGCAACACAAATCACAAAACTTCCCTGCAGGGAAAAATATTTATATATGTTGAACAAAGGTACTGCCATTGCATTATAATAAATATGTCATATTTTTTCAAAATTTTTGTTGACAAACTTTTTATTATATGGTAGAATAAAGAGTGCCTTATGGATTTTTCATCCATAAAGCTTTTTTGGTTATACTAAAAACAGGAGGAATAGACGATGAGAGTTAAAATAACTTTAGCTTGTGGCGAATGCAAACAGAGAAACTATAATACTTTTAAAAACAAGAAAAACGATCCTGATAGACTTGAAATGAACAAGTATTGCAGATTCTGCAAAAAGCATACTCTTCACAAAGAAACAAAATAATAGAGGGCGGGAACTAGTTTCTGCCATTGGAGGATAGTCATGTCAGAAAACAAAGAAAAAAAGAAAAATGTCTTCGCCAGAATGGGCAGTGGTATAGCTAATTTCTTTAAATCCATCAAAAGTGAATTCAAGAAAATTATCTGGCCTGCTCCTAAAAAGCTTTTCAAAGACACTCTTGTAGTTATAGTTACTGTTATAATTATGGGTGCTTTCCTTTCCTTAGTTAACTGGTTGTTACATTTAGGGGTTGGAGTAATCATCCCATAAATCCGACTAAAACTACTTTGAAAAGGAGAGAAGAAAAGTGGCCTCCGGCTGCTTTTTGCTTATATGGCTGAAATTGCTAAATGGTATGTAATCCACACATATTCCGGTTATGAAAAAAAGGTTGAAACCAACATTCAGAAAATGGTTGAAAACCGCGGATTACACGAGCAGATTGTTGACATTCGCGTTCCGGAAGAAGTTGAAATCAACAGCGAAACAAAAAAGGAAATCAAACATAAGATTTTCCCCGGTTATGTGTTTGTTAAAATGATTATGTCTGACGATGCTTGGCACGCAATCAGGAACATTCGCGGCGTAACAGGATTTGTTGGTCCGGAATCAAAACCCGTACCGCTTACAGACACAGAAATAGAAACTATGAAAATTGAATCCTCACCCATCGTTATTGACTTTGAGCTTGGCGATATGGCAAGAATTACTGACGGTCCGCTTAACGGATATCTCGGTAAGGTTATTGAAATATCTGCTGAAAAAGGCAAAGTTAAGCTTTCAGTTGATTTGTTTATGGGTAGAGAAACAGAAGTAGACCTTGACCTTAATCAGGTTGAGTCTATAGAATAAGGTAACATTCGCCGTTTGGCGATAGGTTATATAGTGGGAGGATACAAAATTTTAGTGTATCTGTCATTACCACATTGCATTATAAGGAGGTGCAAAAAATGGCTCAAAAAATCGCAGGCTTTATAAAACTTCAGATTCCTGCCGGAAAAGCTACTCCTGCGCCACCGGTTGGTCCTGCTCTGGGTCAGCATGGTGTTAACATTATGCAGTTTTGTAAGGAATTCAACGAAAAAACAGCAAAAGATGCAGGTCTCATAATCCCTGTAGTTATTACAGTTTATGCAGACAGATCTTTTAGTTTTATCACGAAAACTCCACCGGCTGCTGTTCTTCTTAAGAAAGCATGTAAGCTTGACAAAGCTTCCGGAGTTCCGAATAAAACTAAAGTTGCTACAATTTCAAAAGCAGACGTACAGGCAATTGCTGAACAGAAAATGCCTGACCTCAATGCTGCAAGCATTGAAGCTGCAATCAGCATGATTAGCGGTACTGCAAGAAGTATGGGTATCGTTGTTGAAGACTAATTCAACAAAAGGCCGTGTAAACGGTTTGAAAAACGTGGGAGAAAAATCCATAAGAGATTTTTCGCGTAACCACTTTAGGAGGTAAAAAATTGAAAAGAGGAAAGAATTATCAGGACAGTGTTAAATTGTACGATAAAACAACCTTGTATGACCTTAAAGAAGCTTGTGACATTTTAACAAAAATGCCGAAAGCTAAATTTGACGAAACAGTTGAAGCTCATATCAAATTGGGTGTTGACTCCCGTCATGCAGATCAGCAGGTTCGTGGTGCGGTTATTCTCCCCCACGGTACAGGTAAAGCTGTCAGAGTTTTAGTTTTTGCAAAAGGAGATAAGGCTACAGAAGCAGAAGCAGCAGGTGCTGATTTTGTAGGTGCTGAAGAACTTATCCCAAGAATTCAGAACGATGGCTGGTTTGATTACGACATCATCGTTGCAACACCGGATATGATGGGTGTTGTTGGTCGTCTCGGTAAAGTACTTGGTCCTAAAGGACTTATGCCTAACCCGAAAGCCGGTACAGTTACAATGGATGTTGCTAAAGCTGTTAAAGAAATTAAATTAGGTAAAATCGAATACAGACTGGATAAAACAAACATTATCCACTGTCCGGTTGGTAAAGTTTCATTCGGAGCAGACAAGCTTTTCGAAAACTATTCCACACTTTTAAATGCTGTAATTAAAGCAAAACCGGCAGCTGCAAAAGGCCAGTACCTCAAGAGCGTTTCTATCGCTTCTACAATGGGTCCTGGAATAAAAATCAATCCTGCTAAATTAGGTGATTAATTTTTTCTTGACAAGCTGTAAATAATATGATATAATACTTTTGTTCCAAAGACAGCAGGCATACGGTAAGTCCTGCCGAGGAGCGCAAATAAGTTGTATAAATCTGTGTATTTATATAAAAGCGCTTTGTTTTTGGACAAAGCGCTTAAATTTTTATATAACAATGCTTATATAATGATTTGGAATAATTTAGGAGGTGAATTACATGCCAAACACAAAAGTTCTGGAAAACAAAAAACAGATAGTTGCAGACCTGGCTGACAGACTTAAAAATGCTTCCGCCGGCGTTCTGGTTGACTATAAAGGTATTAACGTTGAACAGGACACAAAACTTCGTAAAAGCTTCAGAGAAGCAGGTGTTAAGTATGAAGTTGTTAAAAACACTCTCTTGAAACTTGCTGTTAAAGAAGCAGGCCTCGACGAACTTGAAGCAGTTCTTGACGGTACAACAGCTATTGCTACATCAGCTGATGATGCAGTTGCTCCCGCGAAGGTGTTCAAAGACTTCGTTAAAGAAAATTCAACACTTGAAATCTCTTTCAAATCCGGTTTCGCAGATGGAAAAGTTCTTTCTATCGACGAAATCAACGCTCTCGCAGACCTGCCATCAAGAGAAGCTCTGCTTACAATGCTTGCTTCTGCTCTTCTTGGTACAGTTCGCGGTCTCGCAGTTGCTCTTAATGCAGTTGCTGAGAAAAAGGGCGACGGTGAAGAAGCTGCTCCTGCAGAGGAAACTCCCGTAGCAGTAGAAGAAGCACCGGCTGAAACAGTAGAAGCTCCCACTGAGGAAGCTACAGAAGCTCCGGCTGAAGAAGCTCCGGCTGAAACAGCTGATGCTGAATAATTAAAAATAACAAAATTTTATTACGGAGGTAAATTAAAATGAGCAAAATAGAAACATTTATTGAAGAAATCAAATCTATGACAGTTCTTGAACTTTCAGAACTTGTTAAAGCAATCGAAGAAGAATTCGGCGTATCTGCTGCTGCTCCTGTTATGGTAGCTGGTGGCGCTGTAGCTGGTGGTGCTGCAGCTGCTGAAGAAAAAACAGAATTTGACGTAGTTCTTGTTGACGCTGGTGCTGCTAAACTTAACGTTGTTATAGTTGTTAAAGAAGTTACCGGTCTTGGACTTAAAGAAGCAAAAGACATGGTTGACGGTGCTCCGAAAACTGTTAAAGAAGGCGCTTCTAAAGAAGACGCTGAAGCTTTAAAAGCAAAATTAGAAGAAGCTGGCGCAAAAGTAGAAATCAAATAATTTTACTTAAAAACCTTAAAAAGACTGTTCCGTTCGGAACAGTCTTTTTTTCTTGTGGAACACAGCAAGGTTCCCGGGACCCGTCCGCAATCTTCGACCAAAGTGTCGGGTGGGGTTCTTCTGTGCAAGCAGCAAGGTTCCCGGGACCCGTCCGCAATCTTCGACCAAAGTGTCGGGTGGGGTTCTTATACTATTAGCTTCAGCAAAAACAACATTATAAATCCCGGAAGTCCCAAAAAACCACATACCAGGCAGGTTGCCGCGTTTATTCCTATAAAAAACCCGAACGGCGTCGTTATAAGGTTTGCAACAAGAAGTGCAAGCATGCCGAATATGCTGTTGCATATAACCTTCCACACGCGTCCGATATTTGATATAATAAGCCAGAGCACAAGCGTTGCGCATACAATCAGAAATGCAATCTTAAGAGGTCCACTCATTTTCTTTCCTCCCCCATAGTTTCTCTTTACATTTTATTTTGTATGCCGGCTCATTATGACATAAAAAAACAAGCCTTTCGGCTTGTTTTTTAATTTATTATTTTATGAGACATTCAATTTTTTCAACCTTTGCCGGTACTTCGTCCGGTGTGAGAAGACCGAACTTCACGCTAATTGCAATTTTGGATTTTGCCGGAATTTCTTTAATATATCCGTTTTCTTTTGCATGGATATATCCAAGATGTGGAGCTGTTGCCGGAAGAACCATACCCATTGAACGTTCGTCCCCTGTGTTGGAAATCCAGCGAACGCCTACCGGAAGCATAGCTTCCTGATGTGCTACATAGCAGGCATATCCGTCAGGCATACACTGCATTGTGTGCGCCATACCTTCTTCATCGGCTTCATATTTGATTAAAAATGTAATTTCCGGATCATATTTCTGGTTTGCAAAATCTACTGTGTCGTGAATTGCCGGATTTTCCTGAATCGCATCCATATAAGCTTTAAGCTCAGCCGCTTCTTTTGCCGGCATTGAATCCGGAACCCCTTTAATTACTGTAAAATTCTCTGCATTACATTTTGCGGAATATACAAGCTTACTGCCCTGGAACGGTCTGAAGTTGATGTGGCAGAGATACATATATTCCATAGGTTTTGATCTTAAGTTTTCTGCTTCAATATTCATATCAATAACAGATGAATTTTCATAAAGTCTTGCTTCCGGCATAAACTTATAGTTTTCAACAAAACTTTTTTTATAATGTCTTGTGCCGCCTACTGACATAAATTTGCCATTTTCATCTTCGCCGCAAGCGATATATGCTTCGTCATATTCAACGTTCGGGATTTCACCGTGCTGTTTATGTTCTCCTGTAGGAAGACCCATTGATTTAAATCCACAGTGATACATAAAACCGCCGTAGGTTTCAAGGAAAACATCCGATGCTGTCGGTTCATCCATAAGTGTTTCCATTGTAAGGTCGTGTCCATGGAAATGCGCTCTCCAGATTTGCTGACCTTTATACGGAAGTATAATAAAATATCCACATTCGTTAACTATTTTGATTGCCGCAACACCTGATTTATATGCAAATGCATATGCTTTCAGGTTGCCGTTTTCAGCAATTAATTTTTCGCTATCTGCAAAAAAAGATTTGTCAAGATAAAACTTATTCATAGTTATCCCGCCCTTTCATTTGATATAATAATTTTATCATACCGCAGGAATATTTGTCAACTTTATTTGATAATATTTCCTGTTACTGTTTCGCCGTTTATACCCGAAATTCCCACTTTTACAATTTGTTTTGAAATATCTTCAGAACTTGCTATTTCGGCAGGCAGATAATTTTCCGTATGACCTTCGTACAAATTCTCCCCTGTTTTTCGTTCTACAAGCACAGAAAACTGCTTTCCTATGCAAGATTTATAAAACTCATTCTCAAGCTTTTCGGCAAGCGCCTGCATCTGTTCCGAACGTCTCTTTTTAATTTGCTCCTGAACCTGCCAGGGCATTTTATCCGCAATTGTTCCCGGACGACGCGAATATGCAAAAACGTGCATTTTAGCAAATCCTATTTCCTTTGCAAACTCCATACTTTCTTTAAATTCCTCTTCTGTTTCGCCCGGGAAACCGACCATTATATCGGTTGTTATTGCTGCATTGTCCCACGTTTTTCGTATCAAATCAACCGCCCTTTTATATTCTGGCGGAGTGTATGTTCTTTTCATACGTTCAAGCACTCCGGCACTTCCGCTCTGGAGTGAAATATGAAAATGCGGACAAAGCTTTGAATATTCCCCTGCTCTGTTTACAATTTCAGTAAGCTTTTCATTATATTCAAGCGACCCAAGACGAATTCTTTCAAGTCCATCTATTTTATTAAGTTCGGATAGCACATCGGCAAGGGTAATTCCCCCCGATTCTTTACCGTATTTTGTAATATGAATGCCCGTCAGCACAATTTCTTTATATCCGTTTTTTACAAAAGTTTTTGCTTCGGTTATAATTTCGTCAAGCGGACGACTTCGTACGGGACCGCGGGCATAAGGAATAATGCAATAAGTACAGAAATTATCGCATCCGTCCTGAATTTTCATAAATGCTCGCGTTTTTCCTTTATGAGATGCAGCGGTTGGTCCTGCAAATGTGCGGCATTTCATAATATCATGCACTTTTTCAAGCACCTCGCCGTTATACGATTCTACTATATCAACAATATTTTCTTTTTCGGTATTGCCGATTATTACATCTGCAATTTTGAGCATTTTTACCGCTTCCGGATTTGTTTGCGAATAACATCCCGTTACGGCAACTATTGCATCAGGGTTTAAGTTTCTTGCCTGTTTAATAGCTTTTCTTGATTTTCTGTCTGCAATTGCCGTTACGCTGCAGGTATTTATAATATACACGTCTGCAAAATCACCAAAATCAACTGTTTCGTAGCCTGACGATTCAAAACTTTCGCGCATTGCTTCCGATTCATATTGATTAACTTTGCATCCCAAAGTAAAAAATGCTGCTTTTTTCATTGGTTACTCCTCAAATATATTGACTTTTTATCATTTATTCATAAAATAGAGTGCTTTTTTTTAACATTATTGACATTGACATATCACTTGTATTGGATTATAATATATTTATAGAAAATTTTTCTTTAGGAGGATTTATTATGAAATCTTGTGAAATTATGCTTACATCCATCAATGATGTAAAAACTTTTGTTAATATTGTTAATAACTATGAGTTTGATGTTGACCTCGTATCAGGCAGATATGTTGTTGACGCTAAATCTATTATGGGTATCTTCAGCCTTGACCTCAGCAAACCTATCGTTGTTGAAGTTCGTGATGATAACTGTGATAAATTTATGGACGAACTCAAACAGTTTGTTAAATAATTTCATTTGCAAAAACAGGTCGCCATTTAGCGACCTTTTTTTATTTTGTGCGGGAAATTCTATTCTTCTGATACCTGCTCTTTTTTAGGTTTTGTTCTTGCCTTTTGTCTTTCCAGAAGTTCAGAAATTAACTCTTTGGTTTCTTTTTCATCCTGAATATAATATGATGCCGCACCAATATACCGTGCACTGCCCGGCATCTGATATGTATTAAGTGAGTTCTTGTCCATTTTTAGCGCCACGTTTCCAAGACCCAACCACTGGCTTTGCGGAATATCGGTTTCCACAGTTTCACCAATTTTTCTTATAAGACCCGGAAGCCTGAAAACAAGACCCAAATTTGCCTTTTGTTTCACAAGCTCTTTTATGAAATCCTGCTGAACTTTAATTCTCTGTTCATCGCCCATCGGATAACTTCTGAACCTTACGAGCTGCTGCGCTTTATCACCATCAAGATGCTGCATTCCCTCTTCTAAATCTATGAGCAAATCCTGCGTAGGATCATTATGATACATATCCTGCGGCACATAATAATCCACTCCGCCAAGGGCATCTATCACATCGTTAAATGTTTTAAACGAGAATTTAACGTAATTATCAATTTCTATATCAAGAAGCTCTTCTATTGTTTCCTTTGTCTGTTCCACGCCACCGATTGCATGGGCACTTGTAAGCTTACCTATTCTTACTTTTGTATCTCTTGGTATAGACACAACATCTACATTTCCTGTTCTTCCGTTTATAAAGGCAACCATCATTACATCTGAACGAAGGCCTCCGTTATCCATTCCGAGAACAAGTACTGTTCTTGATTTCGCCGGGAAAAGTGCATTTAAAAGCTGTGGCGGACTTCCTGTTACAACCCATGACCCGATTGAAAATATGCCAAGAAACATACATATAACAAGAAGAATTGTTATTATTTTACGAGCTTTTGTCATATTGCACCTCCATAAAATTTTCCTAAGTAAAGCTATTATACCACATTTGCACCGGTGTGTCCATAGTTAGTTTTGTCTTTTCCTATATTCATATTTATCCGTATGAAAATAAAAAGCTTTGCGTAAGCAGCTGAAGTGATATAATGCACCTTTTTATTTGCCTACACAAAACTCTTTGAATATCCTGTCAACCACTTCTTCCGAAACTGTCATTCCCGTTATTTCGCCGAGAGCCTCAACCGCTTCCGACATATCAATAGATATAAAATCAAGCGGCATTCCCGACGTATATGAATTATACGCGTGCAGGATAGAATTTTTTGCACGGGAAACCGCTTCTATATGCCTTACATTCACAAGTACGGCATCAGCTGTGGTTTCAATACCGCCCATTTCAAACATACCGCTGATAAGGGTTTTAAGCGTTTCTATCCCCTCGCCTGTTTTTGCCGCGGTCGGCACCACTTTTGCATCCGGCAAAAGCTTTTTATACTCATCCGCCGCTCCGTCAAGTTCAATATCTGATTTATTAAGAAGAAGAATTGCATTTTTCCCCTGTACGAGTGATGCTACCTGTGCATCCTCGCCATCGGGCATTTCTGATGTATCAACTACGTAGAGTACCAAATCGGCATTTTTTATCACATCTTTTGCGCGGTCAACACCAATTTTTTCAACCACATTTTCCGTATCTCTTATACCTGCGGTATCAATAAGTTTTAATACAACTCCGCCTATCTGCAGAAATTCTTCAACAGTATCGCGTGTTGTACCGGGTATATTTGTTACAATGGCTTTTTCCTTATCCACCATTGCATTAAGTACCGAAGATTTTCCTGCGTTTGGTTTTCCCGCAATCACAGTTGCAACACCCTCGCGGATATAACGACCTTTTTCTGCACTTATAAGAAGAGTGTCCAATTCTTTTATATATTCCGCAAGGTCGGCGGCAAGTTTTGTTTCGTCTATACCGGAAATTCCTTCTTCCGGGAAATCGGCTTCCGCCTGAATACTTGCAAGCACCCGAAGAAGTTTATCCCTTACTGTGTTTATTTTAGCAGAAACACTTCCCTCAAGCTGATTTACACCAACCGAAAGAGCCGTGTTTGTTTTTGAATTTATAATATCTATAACGGCTTCCGCTTGCGAAAGGTCCATTTTCCCATTCAGAAAAGCACGTTTGGTAAATTCACCTGCAACGGCATATCTTACCCCTTTTTCTGCAAGAATGCCAAGAATTTCACGTACAGATGTCATAGACCCGTGGCAACTTATTTCCGCTACATCCTCTCCCGTAAAGGAATTAGGCGAACGCATTACCGTAACAAGCACTTGGTCTACATGTCCGTTTTTACCAAGTATTTTGCCAAGGTGTACGGTATGTGTAGGTGCATTTTTAATATCTTTTGAAAATATATCATTAACAGTTTTGATTGCATTTCCGCCACTTACCCTTATAACCGCAATACTGCTTGTTCCGGGCGGTGTGGCAAGTGCCGCTATTGTATCGTTTGAAAGCATTTTTCCACCCTCTTATGTATGATATAATATATTATACCATACATTTTCGCATTTGCCAAGCCTATTATTTACGTTTAAACTGCCGCACAAGTGCTATTATCCCCACTACTGCAAGCACACCAAGATATACCGTAAGTGCTATTATTATTTCGGGGTACTGTCCCGCATAGTAACGCACCGAAACGTGTTTTACAAGGATGCCGATATATCCCCATATTACGGCAAGTATATAAGGAAAGTCCCTCATTTTTATAGCGGTAACCGATGCTATGATCGTGCCAAGTGCAAGTACTATTATTGTCCACGTGCTTTCCGAAAACAGAAACCCGTCAAATCCAATGCTTACAAGAAAGGTTGTTACATTTGCAATTGTTGCAATGGTTATCCATCCGAAATATATGCCGAACGGCAGACGAAGGAAAAAACCTTCATTTTTAAGAGTATTGTCTACTGAACCGAGTGAAATCAGAAGTGCTATCATTAACACAAGCGCAAGTCCGATAAGATAGTAGCTCCACGAAATTATCCAGAGTGTATTTGCAACAGATGACACCGCAAATAATGTGCGGACTTTATCAAGCAACTCCGGGTGTTTTTTTGTTATAAACTGATACACCGTGAATACCCCAAGAAGTGCGTAAATTACTCCCCATATTGCAAATGTGCCTGCCGCAGGCGCAAACAGGTTTGGATACGCGTCCGATACCTGTGCTGTAGGTGTGTTGTTAAACACCCCAAATGTTGCCATTATATTTGCCGCTATCATTGCTACAAAGGTTATGGCAACGGTTAGTTTAAGTATGAACGTATTATTTTTTACCATAGACATATAATCATCTCCTTTATATGATTATATGCTTTTTCTATCTATGCAATGCAATAAGGTGTTGTACTAATCACTAAAACTTACAGGAATAAAAGTTTTGCTATTTACAACGACTTAATTTTGCTATATAATACTATTGTAAGATTATTTTGGGAGATGAAATAATGTCAGTTCTTCAGTCGGTTTCCTCACCGGAAGATTTAAAAAAACTAACCCCTTGCGAGCTTGAACGCTACTGCTATGAAGTTCGCGAGTTTCTTATAAATACCGTTTCCGAAACGGGCGGTCATCTTGCATCCAATTTAGGTGTCGTGGAGCTAACCTGCGCACTGCACTACGTATTTAACTGTCCACACGACAAGTTTGTGTGGGATGTGGGACATCAGGCATATGTTCATAAAATGATTACCGGTCGAAGAGATTATTTTTCTTCACTGCGCTCTATCGGCGGTCTTTCAGGATTCCCGAAAACCACCGAAAGCGAATGTGACTGTTTTAATACGGGACATTCATCAACCGCTGTTTCGGCGGCACTTGGCATTGCACGTGCGCGCGATTTAAACGGCGAAGATTTTAATGTTATCAGCATAATCGGTGACGGTGCGTTAACCGGCGGTATGGCTTTTGAAGCTCTTGCCGATGCGGGACAGTCCGCCAATCGTATGATTGTTATTGTCAATGATAACGAAATGTCCATTTCAAAAAATGTGGGCGGCGTTTCCAATCATCTTTCCAATCTGCGTACGGGTAATCTTTACAACCGTTTCAGACGCAAAGTGAAAAAATTGGTTGAAAATGCACCCATACTTAAAAATGTAGCGCATAAACTGCATGACAGTTTCAAATATTCTATGCTTCCGAATACCATTTTTGAATCACTTGGATTCAGATACATAGGTCCTATTGACGGACATAATTTAAATCAGCTTATCAAGATTTTCGAAAGGGTTAAAACCCTTGACGGAAATATTGTTATACATGTCAAAACCGTTAAAGGAAAAGGCTTTAAGCCTGCCGAAGATGAGCCGGCGGCATACCACGGGATAGGTAAAAAAACAGAGGGTATCACTTTTTCTTCCGCACTTGGCAAAGTACTTCTTGAAGCTGCAGAAGAAGACAGACGAATTGTTGCGGTTTCCGCATCTATGCAGGCAGGAACAGGTATTGACGAGTTTGCAAAAAAATATCCCGAAAGATTTTTTGATGCCGGTATTGCCGAGCAGCACGCCGCAACCCTTGCGGCAGGCATGGCAAGCTGCGGTTTTATTCCTGTGTTCCCCGTATATTCAAGCTTTTTGCAGCGTGCATACGACCAGGTACTGCACGATATTTGTCTGCAGAATCTGCACGTTCTTCTTTGTGTTGACAGAGCCGGACTTGTCGGTGAGGATGGTGAAACCCATCACGGTGCATATGATATTTCGTATCTTAAACATATGCCCAATATGACAATTCTTGCACCATCGTGTATTGCCGAGCTTTACCGTATGTTTGAATATGCACTTTATACTCTAACGGGACCCGTTGCGATAAGATATCCGAAGGGTGAACAAAAGCTTGATATACTTTATCATACTCCGCTTGAATATGGTAAAGGCGAGCTTCTTATTTCGGGTAAGGACGTGCTTATTGTTGCATCGGGAAATACTGTGCCTATTGCTTTTGAAGTGTCGGATATACTTACGCGCCGAAATATTGCAAGCAGTATTATTGACCTTCGTTTTGTATCTCCAATTGACGAAGAGTTGATACTTTCAAACCTTGAAGATAAAAAGCTTGTTGTTGTTATTGAAGATAATGTTGATAAAGGCGGCATAGGTGAAGATGTTGTGAAAGCGCTCTACGAATCGGGTGTTCGTATTCCGTTTTTGCAGCTTGGACTTGGAAATGTACCTATTTCACACGGATCGGTAGATGACCTTCGCACAGCATATGGTCTTTCCCCTGAAAAAATGGCGGAAAAGATTATGTATAAATTATTAAAATTCAGACCATAAGGTGATAAGAATGGCAAAAATAAGACTTGATGTATATATGACAGAAAATGCCCTTGCTCCGTCACGTGAAAAGGCAAAGGCATACATAATGTCAGGAATTGTGTTTGTAAATAATCAGAAAGAGGACAAGCCCGGCACAATGATAAGCGAAACCGATATTGTTGAGGTGCGTGGCAAACAGCTTGCGTATGTCAGCCGCGGCGGTCTTAAGCTTGAAAAAGCGATTGCTGAGTTTGGAATAAACCTTAGAAACAAGGTTTGTATGGATGTTGGAGCATCCACCGGCGGATTTACCGACTGTATGCTTCAAAACGGCGCAGTTAAAGTATACTGCGTTGATGTGGGATACGGTCAGCTTGCGTGGAAGCTTCGCACGGATGAACGTGTTGTCAATCTGGAACGTACAAACGTACGTTATCTTACGGATGAACAGGTGCCCGACACTCTTGATTTTATTTCCGTTGACGTTTCTTTTATTTCACTTAAGCTTGTCCTTCCGGTAATAAAAGAATTTCTGTCGGATGACGGGCATATAATGTGCCTTATCAAACCGCAGTTTGAAGCCGGCAGAGAAAATGTTGGTAAAAAAGGTGTTGTTCGTGACAGAAATGTACATCTTTCGGTTATCAATGAAATATATGATTTTTGCATTTCATCGGGAATGTATCCCGAAATGCTTTCTTTCTCCCCCGTTAAAGGACCGGAAGGAAACATTGAATATCTTATCTATATTTCAAAATACGAAACCGCTGTTTTTGATAAAACAATTATTGACGAAACCGTTGCCGCATCACACGATGCGCTTGATAAAAAGGAGCAGGTATGAAGCTGAAAAATCTTACACTCGGTGCTGTGGTGAGTGCACTTATTGTGGCACTTTTTTACATAGCAACACTTATTCAAACCGCTACTGTTGCAATTTATTATGTAATAAGCATTATGCTTATGGTGCTTGTTATTGAAGCAGGCATCCGCACAAGCGTTGTTTCATATGTTGCAACGGCAATCATTCTTGCGTTTATTGCTCCCGACAAGGGCATGGCAATTGCTTACACAATGTTTATTGGTCTTCATCCGGTTTTAAAAGCGCTGTTTGAACGTCCGCACAAGCTTATCAGACACTGGATGCTTAAACTGCTGTTTTTCATTATTGTAACGGCTACCGGTATGTTTGTATTTTCGGCGTTTGTTGGTGCTTTTTCCTTGCCAATAAAAATCCTTATCGGTATAGGCGCGGTTTTTGCAATGTGCATATATGATTTTCTGTTGTCATTCGGCATAACATATTACAGCAAATATTTGTCCGACCGAATTTTTAAAAGCCGTAAGCCTTGACATAGGCGCAAGAAAATTGTATAATATTTGGGTGGATTTATTAAATATCAGGAGGAAACATAAATGTCAGGACATTCAAAGTGGTCTAATATTAAACA
>JAZRHB010000102.1:0-2045 GCA_045644605.1 Clostridia bacterium | reverse complement strand
CAGCTTAAAGGAATCCGTTGCCCCAGCACTGTTCGTCAGCCGGGACTCAAATGCACTTCCTGCCCCGATGCTATTGCAAGAACCATCGTAAAGATGAGCAAAATGCTCGGAACCAACGGCTTCAGCGTTGAAGCTGAGGAGGAAACCACACCAAAAAAAGTTGAGGGCGCAGTTTCTGCGCCGGCAAACAAGCCCGTTCTTGGAAAAGACGATAAACTCCATTGCCCCGAATGCGGAAAGCTCCTTCGCCATGAAGGCGGCTGCACCATCTGCGACTGCGGATTTTCCCATTGCGGCTGATTGAATAAAAAACAAAAAGACAGCCGGAAGGCTGTCTTTTTTCTTTAATATGTGCTAAAATATAAACGGAAAGGAGGCATTTTGATATGGAAACAAAAAATAAAATTATCGAAGAATATAAAAAGTTGGTTGTTTCAGAAAAAAAGGCCAATGTGCCGATTTCTGAAATTTGCGAAAAAGTAGGAATTTCGAGAAAGACATTCTATAATTATTTCCGCGACCGCTGGGATATTCTTGAACAGATAATCCTTAATGATATAGAAAAACCTATTCTATTGGGAAATGCCGAAAAGCTTCCTTATCATGATACCATCTATATAATCTTTGAAAAATTTCTTTTCGAAAAAAGCTTCTATAAAATAGTAATCACCGAAAACTGCCAGAACTCCCTTTTTGAAAGTCTTATAGAGTGTTATGCAAAAATCATCAGCAATTGCTATGACAAACCCGGACTTACAGAAAGTGAAGCAAAATATGTTGACTATAAAGAAGCTTCAAACATAGTAATGCTTTTGCGTAAATGGGCAAAAGACGGAATGAACGAACCTATAGAATCAATGGTAAAAGTTTGTATGTATTCAAATACCGATGCAAAAAGGTAACAGTTTTAAAAACTGTTACCTTTTCTTTACGTTTTTTTGGTTTGTTAATTTTCAAACAATAATTTCTCTGTTAATATTAAAACAAATGAACAAAAAGGAGAAATTATTATGGCAGATTTCAGAGCTGATTACAGCAAATTCACCGTTGAAGACCTTGGCTGGAACAAAGTTCCTTTTGCAGACGTTGACAAAAAGGTTACCGACCTTATGGATTTCACCGGAAAAACCGTTATCGTAACCGGTGCAGGCGGCGTTGGCCTTGGAAGAGCACTCGCACATCGTTTTGCAGCTCTCGGCGCAAAAGTTGTTATGAACGATATCAACGAAGAAGGCCTTATGAAAAACGCAAAAGAAGTTGAAGAAAAATGGAATACCAAAGTATATCCCATCGTTGCAGACCTTGAAAACTTCGACAGCGTAAAAGAATTCTTCGCAAAAGCAAACGAAACTCTCGGCGGACATATCGACGTTGTTATCAATAACGCAACCCACACCAGCTACGGTCCTTTCTTCATGTTCACCGAAGATCAGATCGATACCACCATCAGAGGCGCACTTCTTTCTGTTGTATATTGCCTCCGCTGCGCTTGCGATTATATGATTCCTCAGGGTTACGGCAAAATTGTCAACATTTCTTCCGAAAGCGCTTACAACAAAAATAACGAAAACATCGTTCTCTATGCTGCAACCAAATCTGCAATGAACGGCCTTACCCGCGGACTTGCAAACGAACTTGCTCCTTTCGGAATCATGGTAAACGGCGTTGCTCCCGGCCTTATGTTCCACGACGGACTTCGTTATGTTTTTGATAACCCCACTGAAGAAAACCTCGGCGTAAGACAGACCATGTGCCAGGGTGTTGCAGATACTATCTGCAAACGTCCTTCCCTTGCAGATGAAGTTGCGAATACCGTTGTTTATCTTGCAAGTGATGCTAACACTTATATCTATGGCCAGACCATTCTCAACGGCGGTGGCATCAACGTATTCTAAATCCAATTTTCTATTTCCACAAATACCCCCAACGAAAAAAGGCACCCGAAAGGGTGCCTTTTTTCATAATTAAATATGTATATATTATAATTACATATTTAACTATGGAAATTAATTCTTGACAAACACAAATTGAAATGTTATCATATC
>JAZRHB010000101.1:0-6658 GCA_045644605.1 Clostridia bacterium | reverse complement strand
ATAAAATAAGTAAAGGGTGAAAGCTTTTGCTTTCACCCTTTTTACTTGTTATATTCTTTTATAAATTCCCTTATTTCATCCTCGGCGGTGTTCACTTCCGCCCAGAATTCCGATGCGGGGATTCGCATAGCGCCATGACTGAAAATAATAATCTGTTCAAGTCCGTCGGAGGTAGCAACCCTTACGCGATAGTTTTTTGAAAGCTCTTTCGACGTTTTTTCAATATAAGCATCGGCGGTTTCCGCTTCTTTTGTATATACTACGGTAATACCGCTTATTTCTTCAATTTCCCGTTTTGCGCCTTTCACCTTATACGCATCAAACACCAGAATTATATTGTACGGACGTACTGCCTTGTAATTGCATACCTTGCGGATAAGGATTTCGCGTGCCGCATCGAAGCTGTCAGCGGCAATTCCTTTAAGCTCATCGGATGCAAAAATAATATTATATCCGTCAATAAGAAGATACGTCTTAATAGTAGCAATTGGCTTTTCTTTATACGGTTTCGGTGTTTTTGGCGTTTTCATAGGGCGCGGAAGCTCGCGCTTTATCTTTCCGTACACACTTTCATATATCTTTAAAAGCTCTTCCTCGCTTGCGGTAATCTTTTCGTATTTACGCACTATCGGCTCATTTTCTTTCTTTTTATCAGAAAGCAGCGGGATATGCATATAATCATAAACCTCATTCCATTTAACTGTAAATCCGGCACCACGCTCGCAAAATACGGAATCGGCGCTGTTTAGTGTATCCGCCTCGGCATTGTACCCGATTTTTTCAATAACTTCATCCGCATTCTGACACGGCATATATCCGCCAAAACTTACTGAAAGAGTGCCTTCTCCGTGCGTATACGAAATCACCTCAAGGTGATAGTCACGCACTCGTGAAACAGGGGCTCTTCCTGAAATAACGGTAGTTGTTTCCTTCGTTATCGGAGAATCCCACTCCGCACCCATCTGCTGAAGGTCTGTCATTGCACGGCCTGTTTTGTCAAGCGGTACTTCAAGCACAAAATTGTAATATGGCTCAAGAAGTACGCTTTCAGCCTGCATAAGTCCCTGACGAACAGCACGGTATGTCGACTGACGGAAATCACCGCCCTCGGTATGCTTCTGATGTGCACGTCCGTTTACAAGTGTTATCTTCATATCCGTAATGGGAGAGCCTGTAAGCACCCCAAGATGAGTTTTTTCTTTAAGATGTGTCATTATAAGACGTTGCCAGTTGCGGTCAAGCACATCCTCACTGCAGGCGGATTTAAAAACAAGCCCACTGCCGCATTTTCCCGGTTCAAGAAGCAAATGAACTTCGGAATAATGGCGTAGCGGCTCGTAATGTCCGACACCTTCAACCGAATTTGCAATGGTTTCTTTATATATAATGCTTCCGTGTTCAAATTCAATATCAATGGAAAATCTGTCGGCAAGTATGCGTTTTAATACTTCAAGCTGAACCATTCCCATAATCTGCACGTCAATTTTTTGAAGCAGCTCGTTATAAATAACGTGCATCTGCGTTTCTTCCTGCTCTATTTTACGAAGTGCCGTCAGGGCGGTATGAACATCACTGCCATCCGGCAAAACCACGCTGTAGGTAAATACCGGCTCCATAGTAAGCTCACCGCTGTCCGGCTCGCTGCCAAGTCCCATTCCGGGATAGCTTTCGGGAAGACCGGTAACCGCCGCAACCTCGCCGGCAAAAACCTCCTGAGCAGGAGTGTATTTAACACCTGAATATATGCGTATTTCATTTATCTTATTGTCGCCAATAACACTTTTAACTTTAAGACTTCCGCTTGTTATTTTTATATGCGTAAGGCGTACGCCCCGCTCATCTTCGGAAATCTTAAATACTTTTGCACCAAATTCTTCTTTTGATTTCTTTTCGGATGTAAACTTACAAACATTTTCAAGAAAAGAATCAACACCCTCATTTTTAAGTGCCGACCCGAAAAAGCAGGGGAATATTTTGCGTCCTGCAATTGCATTCTTAATGGAGCTTTCAGACAAAGAGTCCCTTTCCATATATTCTTCAAACAGCACATCATCAAGCGTTGCAGCCTGTTCAAAATCTAAATTTTCAAAATCAAGACATCCGGAGGAAAGCTCACTTTGAAGCTCGGAAAGTATATTTTCACGATTTGTTTCGGGCAAATCCATTTTGTTTACAAAAATAAATGTAGGTACGCCGTAATAAGAAAGTAAATTCCAAAGGGTTTTTGTATGGCTCTGCACACCTTCCGACCCGCTTATTACTAAAATGGCATAATCAAGCACACGTAGTGTCCGTTCGGTTTCAGCCGAAAAATCCACGTGTCCCGGAGTGTCAAGCAAGCTTATTTTCGTATCAAACGCATTTATAATTGCCTGCTTGGAGAAAATTGTAATTCCTCTGTCGCGTTCTATTTCATTTGTATCAAGGAAAGCATCCTTATGGTCAACCCTGCCAAGTTTCCGGATTTCACCTGCGGCAAATAAAAGCCCTTCGCAAAGGGTGGTTTTACCGCTGTCAACATGGGCAAGTATTCCAATACATAATCTTTTCATATCGTAATCCTTATTAAAAATCTATATACCTATTATAATCCAAAAATATAAAAAACGCAAGTAACCGCAAATGAGAAAAATGCATAATATATTAATATATTAATGCATCAATAAAGGAAGTGGATATATGGCTAAAAAAGTAGCGGTAATAGGCGGGGATATGCGTCAGGTATCGGCGGCGCGGCATCTTCAGAAAAATGGATTTGAAGTGCATCTTTTCGGGTTTAATAAAGAAACACTGTATAAAGATGCGGTTCTGGCATCATCAGCTGAGGGTGCGCTTTCCGGTGCAAAAATAGTGCTTCTTGGTCTTCCTGCATCAGACGACTATGGAATAAACTGCATTCCAAGCATCAGTATAGACGTATTTGTTTCGGCACTTGAAAAAGATGCTGTTGTAATGGGCGGCAAGCTTTCGACGGCACTAAAACAGGCGCTTGATGAAAAAGGTATGCAATATACCGATTATCTTGAAAGGGAAGAATTTGCCGTTTTAAATGCAGTTCCGACAGCTGAAGGCGCAATTGAAATATCAATGCGGCACCTGCAATGCACACTAAGTGGAATGAAAGTTCTTATAGTGGGGTTTGGCAGAATAGGAAAAGTCCTTGCAAAAATGCTTTCCGGCATTGGCGCCGATGTAACCTGCAGTGCAAGAAAATGCTCTGACCTTGCGTGGATAAAAGTATATGGATATACCCCCATAGCCACAAGCCGTATAGCCGAAACGGCACATGAATATCCGCTTATTTTTAATACCGTACCGTATATGATATTTGATAAAAGCGTGCTTAAACAGATGCATGGTGATGCATTAATTATTGACCTTGCTTCAAGTCCCGGAGGGGTGGATTTTGATGCGGCAAAAAAACAGGGGATAAACGTTATATGGGCGCTTGCTCTTCCAGGGAAGGCATCGCCTCATTCGGCAGGTGAAATAATAGCAGATACGGTTATCAATATAGTAAATGAGATTTAAAAAGGGGGAGGTGCAGGTTTATGAATTTAGAAGGGCTTACGGTCGGATTTGCGGTTACGGGTTCGTTTTGCACGCTTGAAACAGCAATAAACCAGATAACAAATATTAAAGAAGCCGGTGCAAACGTAATACCCATTATGAGCGAAATTGTAGAAAAAACGGACACTAGGTTCGGCAGCGCCGAGCATTTTAAATCAAAAATGGAGGAACTGTCGGGAAACTCCGTTATATCAACAATCAAGAATGCGGAACCCATTGGACCTAAAAAGCTTCTTGATGCACTTATAATTGCACCGTGTACAGGAAACACAATTTCAAAGCTTGCAAACGGCATTAATGATACATGTGTCACAATGGCGGCAAAAGCGCACCTGCGCAACTTAAAACCGCTTATAGTGGCAGTTTCAACAAACGATGCGCTTGGCGCATCAGCAAGAAATATCGGTCAGCTTCTTCTTGCAAAGAACATATATTTTGTTCCATACGGTCAGGATGACCCGATAAAAAAACCAAACTCAATGATTGCAGATTTCAATCTTATCGTGCCTGCAACAATTGCGGCAGTTGAAGGGAAACAACTTCAGCCGATAATTAGATGACGTAAAAAAGCACCTTTTGAAAAGGTGCTTTTCATTATTATATAATTATCATTGAATCGCCGAAACTGAAAAATCTGTATTTTTCGGTAACAGCCTCTTTATAAGCATTCATTGTATTTTCGCGTCCGGCAAACGTGCTTACCAACATTATAAGTGTGGATTTCGGCAAATGGAAATTGGTTATAAGTCCGTCAATAAGCTTGAATTTATATCCCGGATAAATGAATATATCCGTACTTCCGCTACACGGACGTACCGTGCCGTTTTCATCCGCAACGGATTCAAGTGTTCTGCACGAGGTTGTACCAACGGCAATAACCCTGCCGCCGTTTGCCTTGGTTTCATTAATAACCTTTGCGGTTTCTTCGGGCATAATATAATATTCGCTGTGCATTTCGTGTTCTTCGATATTTTCCACCTTAACCGGACGGAACGTACCAAGTCCTACGTGCAGGGTAACATATGCAATATTAACGCCCATTTCCCGAATTTCGTCCATAAGCTCGGGTGTAAAATGAAGCCCTGCTGTCGGTGCCGCCGCCGACCCGTCATATTTTGCATAAACCGTCTGATATCTGTTTTTATCTTCAAGCTTATGTGTTATGTAATGGGGGAGCGGCATTTCGCCAAGCTCTTCAAGAATATTTTCAAAAACACCGTCAAATTCAAAACGGACAACACGGTTGCCTGTTTCAAGCACTTCCATTATTTCGGCTTTCAGCTTTCCGCCGCCGAAAACTACTCGTCTGCCTTCTTTCAGCTTCTTGCCGGGACGAACAATTACTTCCCAGTCAGTTGTTGAAATACGTTTAAGCAGTAAAAATTCAATTTCTGCACCGGAATCCTCGCGCTGACCGTAAAGTCTTGCGGGGATAACCCTTGTGTCGTTAAGAATAAGGCAGTCGCCTTTTTTAAGATAATTTTTAATATCCCGAAAGCTTCCGTGTTTAACTTCACCGCTTTGTCTATCAAGCTTTAAAAGACGTGATGTGTCACGCTGCTCAAGCGGGGTCTGTGCAATAAGCTCTTCGGGAAGATAGTAATCAAATAAATCAAGTTTCATTTTGACATCTCTTTCACTTTTTCTTCATCGGGAGTAACGTAAATTGTAAAATACTCCTCGTATATAACCATACCGGGTTTTGCGCCCGACGGCTTTTTAACATTTTTAATTTCGGTATAATCAACGGCAACGCCGGCGCTCTGACGTGCTTTTGAATAATACGCCGCCAGGTTTGCTGCTTCTTCAAGAGTTTTGTCCGGAACTTCTTTTCCGCCGGTAGATATAACCGTATGTGAACCGGGAATGTTTTTTGTATGCATCCATATATCACGGGAACGTGCAAACTTTGTTGTCAGATAATCGTTCTGACGGCTGGTTTTACCAACATAAATTTCAAACCCGTCGGAGCTGATGAATTTATTTAAAATAACCGTGTCATCCTTTTTCGGTTTGCCCGCATTTTTCGGTGGCTTTATATATCCGCCTGCTTCAAGTTCGCGGCGGATTTCGGCAATATCGTGCATATTTTCGCAGGCTTCAATAGAAGCCTCTACATTCATCAGATATTCAATATCCGCATTGGTAATCTCAAGCTGTGCTGCCGCATGAATGGAGGTGCTTTTCAGCTTATTGTATTTTGTATAATACCTGTTTGCATTTTTAGCCGGAGACAGATGAGCGTCAAGCGGTATTTCGATTTCGGGCAGGTTTTCATCATAAAAGTTCTGTGCAATAAGTCTTGTATCGCCCGGATTTATTCTGTATATGTTTGCAGTAATAAGGTCGCCGTAAAGCTTATATCGGTCCATTTGCTTTGAGTTTTCAATATCCTGCTGCTGCAAAAGCGCCTTTTTTCTGTATCGTGCAAGCAGGTTGGAAACTGTTTTTGAAATTTCTGCACTTTTCTGATTTAACCGCTGACGTATTTCACGTTCAATATAAAAACTATCAAGCACCTCGCAAAGGGCGGGAACCCGTTGCTTTTTGTCATACTGTTTTAAATCAAAACACGAAAAATCAAACGGCACATTATCATCATTGTTTATGATAACCGGTTCAAATTCAGCACTTTTTATTTTATCAAACATTTTGGCAATATGCTTTGCAAGAACGGCTTTATCGTTATCGTCAAAGCTCATCCCTTGTGCATCCATATCACCTTTTGCCGCATAAACAAAATCGCGTGACACTGTAGGAGAAAGTCCGGCAAAGGAATTTAAAATGTGTTTGTCCATTTTATCATCATCACCGCAGGACGAAACAATATGGAGTATCTCATCGAAATTCGTTTCAAGCGGCGAAACCTTATTTTGCTTTGGTGGAAACTCATATTTAACACCAGGAAGAAGTATGCGCTCTCCAGGTGCTGATGCATCAATTTTGCGTACGCAATCAGAAATAGCACCATTTTCATTTACAAGCAGAATATTACTGTATCTGCCCATAATTTCAAGGATAAGGCGTTTTACGCCGATATCGCCAAGCTCGTTTTTGGATTCAATTCCGATTTCAATAACCCTTTCAA
>JAZRHB010000100.1:0-3304 GCA_045644605.1 Clostridia bacterium | reverse complement strand
CAAAGGATATTCACGAAAAGTACATATATCCGCCAAACACAACCGATTTTGGTATAATGTTTTTGCCGGTTGAAGGCTTGTATGCAGAAGTTGTAAGAAATACGGCACTCTTCGAAACACTGCAGAATGAATATAAAATACTTGTTGCAGGACCTACAACATTATCGGCACTCCTTACAAGCTTGCAGATGGGCTTTAAAACGGTTGCTATTGAAAAACGTGCATCGGAAGTATGGAATGTGCTTGGCGCTGTAAAAACAGAGTTTGTTAAGTTTCAGGATGTGCTTGATAAAGCACAGAAAAAGATTAATCAGGCAAGCAGTGATATGGATAAACTTGTCGGCGCAAGAACAAAGAAAATTATGGTACAACTCAATAAGATTGAACAGGTTGATGATACTCTTCTTCTTGATGAAGGCGATGATGATATAGAAGAATCAACGGAAGAAGAATAATTTTTCCACGCAAAATTGTGCGAAAAACGTTGAAAAAATAAAGAAAATGTAGTATAATGTCCAGAGGTGGTAAAAATAGATTTCAAAAAAAGAATTGTTGTTGTAGGACATTACGGCAGCGGTAAAACGGAGTTTGCACTTAACTTATCATTCAAACTCAGAGAAACAGGCGAGAAGGTAACAATAGTCGACCTTGACATTGTAAACCCGTATTTCCGCACAAAAGATGCCGAAAAAGAGCTGTCAGAAGCAGGAATTGATATTATCGCTCCTGTATATGCAAACACAAACGTTGATGTTCCGGCACTTCCACCGAATATATATGCTGCTTTTGAAAAAGAAGGATATGTAATATTTGATGTGGGTGGGGATGATGACGGAGCAACAGTACTCGGGAGATTTAAGGGTCAGTTTGATGCAGCGGAATATGATATGCTTGGTGTGGTGAACACAAAAAGGCCGCTTACAACAACCAAAGACGAAATTGTTGAAAGTCTTTCGGCAATTGAAAGAGTTTCAAGACTTAAATTTACCGGTATAATTAATAATACCAATATTTCGGTTGAAACAACACCGGAGATTGTTAATTCCGGAACTGAAATCTGCAAGGCTGCTGCAAAAGAAATGGGAACAGAATTAAAATATGTTTCTGCTCTTGGCGAAATAGTAGACAAGATTAGCGCAGATGAAGTATTTCCGATTAAAATAAGGCTCAAAAAATGGTAGGAGGTTAAAGTATGGCAAAGGTAACATTTAACGAACAAAGATGTAAAGGCTGCGGACTTTGCGTGTCTGTATGCCCGAAAAAGATTATCAGCTTTGCTGATAAGCTTAATGCTAAAGGATTTAAACCTGCGCAGGTTGTTAATATGGATGAATGTATAGGTTGTGCATCATGTGCAATTATTTGTCCGGATTGCGTAATTGAGGTAGAAAGGTAGGAAACAAAAATGGCAGAAAAAATGTTAATGAAAGGTAATGAAGCAATGGCAGAAGCTGCTATGAGAGCAGGCTGCAAATTGTTTTTCGGTTATCCTATAACACCGCAGACAGAAGTTGCTGCATATATGGCTAAAAAAATGCCGAAAATCGGTGGACTTTTTATGCAGGCAGAAAGTGAAGTTGCGGCAATTAATATGGTATATGGTGCTGCAGGTGCAGGTGCCAGAGTTATGACATCATCATCCAGCCCTGGAATAAGTTTAAAATCCGAAGGTATTTCTTACATAGCAGGTTCCGATTTGCCGTGTGTAATTGTAAATATCGTACGTGGAGGCCCAGGTCTTGGCGGTATTCAGCCGGCACAGTCCGACTATTTCCAGGCAACAAAAGGCGGCGGACACGGTGATTATCACCTTGTAGTTCTTGCTCCGGCATCGGTTCAGGAAATGGTAAGCCTTACTGCTGAAGCATTTGACATTGCCGATACATACAGAATGCCCGTTATGATTATGGGTGATGGTATGCTCGGTCAGATGATGGAACCGGTTGAATTTGAAAATCTTCCGAAGCGTGAAGTTCCTGAAAAAACATGGGCTACAAACGGTACACAGATGAAGAGAAAGAAAAACATCGTTAACTCTCTTTATATCGAACCAGATGCTCTTGAAAAAATGAATAATGCAAGACAGGAAAGATACGAAATCGTTAAGAAAAACGAAGTTAAAGTTGAAACTGTTAATGCAGAAAATGCAGATGTTGTAATTGTTGCATATGGCGTTATGGCGCGTGTTGCAAAAACAGTTATGCAGATGATGGAAGAAAAAGGCATTAAAGTAGGTGTTGTAAGACCGATAACACTTTGGCCTTTCCCGACAGAAGAAATAGCAAAAGTTGCTGAAACTGCAAAAGCTTTCATCAGTGTTGAAATGAGCCAGGGTCAGATGGTTGAAGACGTGCGTCTTGCTGTAAACGGCAAAAAACCGGTATACTTCTACGGAAGAAACGGCGGCGTTGTTCCTTCGCCGGACGAAATCTGCGCTGAAATTGAAAAAATTGTAGGAGGTATGAAATAATGGCAAAAGTATTTGAAAAACCTCATGCACTCAGTGATGTAAGTATGCATTACTGCCCGGGATGTACACACGGTATCATCCACAGACTTGTTGCTGAAGTTATAGATGAACTTGGTATTGAAGGAAGAACAATCGGTGTTGCGCCGGTTGGATGCTCAGTTTTTGCATATAACTATTTTGAATGTGATATGCAGGAAGCTGCACACGGCCGTGCACCGGCAGTTGCTACAGGTATTAAAAGAGCTGTTAAAGACAGTATCGTATTCACATACCAGGGCGATGGTGACCTTGCGGCAATCGGTACAGCAGAAACTGTACACGCAGCTGCAAGAGGCGAAAATATTACAATAATCTTTGTTAACAACGCAATATACGGAATGACAGGCGGACAGATGGCTCCGACTTCACTTGTTGGTCAGGTAACACAGACAACTCCGTACGGAAGAGATACTTCCACACAGGGTTATCCGATAAGAGTTTGTGAAATGCTCAGTCAGGTTGAAGGTGCATCTTACCTTGAACGTGTTGCAGTAAACAATATTCCTAATATCAGAAAAGCAAAGAAAGCTATTAAAAAAGCGTTCCAGAACCAGATAGACGGCAAAGGATTTTCACTTATTGAAGTTCTTTCAATTTGTCCGACAAACTGGGGTATGTCACCACAGGAAAGCATGAAATGGCTTGAAGAAAATATGATGCCTGTATATCCGCTTGGTGTATACAAGGATAAAGAACAGGGGGAAGCGTAATGACAACACAGATTATTCTTGCAGGATTTGGCGGACAGGGTATTCTGTTTGCAGGTAAACTTCTTGCATATGCAGGAATGTTAAA
>JAZRHB010000099.1:0-4258 GCA_045644605.1 Clostridia bacterium | reverse complement strand
AAAAACAGTACATAAATATGGTTTAATCCTTTTGCCCGTTCAAGCGGTTTTGCAAGGAAGAATTTTTCGAGCATCAAAAGCAGTGCAAAATATAGTCCCCATACAATAAAGTTCCATTCTGCTCCGTGCCAGAAACCTGTTAAAAACCATACAGTAAGGATATTGAACACAAGACGGATTTTGCCCACACGGTTGCCGCCCATAGGGATATATACATAATCCCTGAACCAACTGCCGAGTGATATATGCCATCTACGCCAGAATTCGCTTATACTGCGGGAAATAAACGGATAGCGGAAGTTTTCCATAAAGTCAAATCCGAAGATTTTTCCAAGACCGATTGCCATATCGCTGTAGCCGGAAAAATCAAAATAAATCTGCAGCATATAAGCTATTACGAACAGCCAGTAAAACATTACCGATTTGTCGCCTGACATATGAAATGCCTCGCAAAGTTCACCGAGGGTGTTTGCAATTATAACCTTTTTGGCAAGTCCGAGAATGAATCTGCGGATGCCGAGTGCCGTTTTTTCAAAGCTGTGTGTGCGGCTGCCAAGCTGCTCCGCAACGTCGCTGTAGCGTACAATCGGGCCTGCAATAAGCTGCGGGAAAAGTGCCACATACGCACCAAGTGTTATGGGGTTTTTCTGTGCCGCCACATTGCCTCTGTACACGTCAATTGTATAGCTTAAAATCTGGAACGTGTAAAAGCTTATTCCGATAGGAAGTGCAATTTTGAGCATCCCCACCGAAAGTCCGGTGATTTTATTAAAGTTTGCAATAAAGAAATCGGCATATTTGAAATAGGCAAGCATGCCAAGCGAAAACAGTGCCGACAAGCCGAGAAATACTTTTGACAGCGGTTTCCCGCGGAATTTTTCAATTGCAATGCCAAGCACATAGTTTACAAGTATACTTGCAATCATTAAAAATACGTATTTCGGCTCGCCCCAGCCGTAAAAAGCAAGGCTTGACACAAGAAGTACCGTATTTTTAATGGGTTTCGGCACGGCAAAATACAAGAGTATTACTGCCGGCAGAAAATAATATAAAAATGATATACTTGAAAAAAGCATAATCTTCTCCTTATATCAAAAGGCTGACAAAGTCAGCCTTTTTTGTTTATAGTTTTGCGTGCAAATTATTCTGCAAATTCAGTCGGGCACATTACAAAGAATACTTTATTGCCTGCGCTGCCTGCTACCATTTCGTCTGCTGATGTGCAGATATTCCAGCGTAGGTTTGCATTTGCTTTAAGATTTGCAATGAATGCAGGTGCATCTGCCGCATTTTCGAGTGTGAATACATATCCTACAAACGGGATTGTACCAATCATCGGCATAAATACCGCGCCTTCTTTAAATCCTTTGATTTCAGTATTGTCAAAGCCTGTAAGGTATCCTTCTTCAATAGCCATTGCCCCTACCGGAACTTTAATTGCCGGGTTTGATGCAAGACTTTCCGCAACAGAAAGTGCACTGCCGCCGGAATTTGCTTTAAATGCCGCAAGAAGTGTATTACCAACTGTTTTCGGTGCTTCAGGTGTCGGCTGGGGTGTTGTTACCGGTGTTTCGGATACTGCAGGTGCTTCCGGTGTTTTTTCAGGCTGTTTTGTTTCTTCGGGTTTTTTGGTTTCTTCAGGTGTTTCCGGAGTTGCTTCCGGTGCCGGAGTTTCCGCAACATTACCTGTTTCAATTGTTTCGTCCGGCAAAACCTGTGTCGGTTTATTGCTGCACGCAGCCATTGATAAAACAAGCGCTGCCGCAATCATTATTGTAAGTATTTTTTTCATTTCACATAGTTCTCCTTTGTTAATTTAACATTGCTCTTGTATTATACTAAAAAAGAGCCTTTATGTCAATGACCATTTCATTTCATAAATATTAAAGTTATATTACATAAAAAAGCCTCCGCAGCTGCGGAGGCTTTGATTATATAAGCTCGGGTTTTTGTGTCGGAATGCTTGGCACGGGAATTTCCTCTTCCGGTGTTGGTTTTACAGGTACCGGTGTTGTGCAGCCCGGTTTGGGAGCAGGTGTGTTTTCTGGATTTGGAACCTCACCCTCACCCGATACAGGCGCATCTTCGGGAAGCGGAGGACCCACCTTTACCTTCTTATGAAGCACCTTATATACGCTTCTTGAAATATATTCCCTGCCTACGTACTGACCGTCCTGATATATCTTTTTATAGGTATCTATAACATATCCTGTTTTAGGATTGGTTTCAACAACTTCTTCGCCCGGAGCAAGAGTTTCATCCAGTTCCTCTATTGTTTCGGGATGCATTGTTTCAACTGTTATGTTTTCAATTTCAACCATTCTTCCCGGATTTACCTTCTGTCCGAAAAGTTTTACTGTAACGGCACTCGGACTGAATGATGTAACAATTTTTACAGGTGCATTTGTGTTATTGATAAATCTTAAGTCAATTTCGCCGCTTGCAACGGTTGCATCCTGGCCGAGCGGTACATATGCAACCGTAAGGCTGTGCGCATATCTTTTTACAATTTCAAGCTCGGCATTTATTGCCGCAGAGTAAAGTGCCGAAGATACCTGACAAACACCGCCGCCGATGTCCTGCATTATTTTACCGTTGCTGTAAACATTTGCTACTTTATATCCGCCGGCTACAGTTATTGGTTCAACGTGGCGAAGATAATAGAAAGTTTCGCCCGGATTAAGAACTACTCCGTTTATTTTTTCCGCCGCAAGTCTTACATTTGTAAGTCGGTTTGCGTTACTGTCGGTAATTCGTGAGGTATAGCTTGCAAGCGTATCAACAAAAATACCACTTGTGTCAACCTCGGTTTTTTCGGCTTTCAGAATTTCCACATCAAGATAAAACGGCTCTTGATTACCTTTATTTTCTTCAATAACTCTTTTCAAATCTGCTTTATCAAATTTATATCCGTCCTGCGCCGCAAGAAGATAGCCTTTTCCACCAACTATTTCATATTTGGCATCAACCGGGTCTTTGCACATTTCGGCATAAATTTTATCGGTATCAAGCTCGCCCGGATTAGTGTATGCCTTATTTATTACCACTTCGCCGCCACCTGAAAGAATGGCGTTTTTAATATCCGATATTGCTTTTCCCCTGTCCATTACATAACCTGGTGTGCCATAGACCATTTTAAGTCTGCTGCCTTCTATTTCATATGCGTTAGGAACCATCGGCTCTTTTGTTTTAAGGTCAAAATTATCAAACATCTGCGAAACATATGCCTCATCAATAAGCGGCTCTATTACCACGTTTTCGCCCGCAAAGGAAAGGCTTACACTTTTGAAAAAGTCCGCCACGGCATTTCCGTTTCTGCCGAGAGAATATGCTTTTTCCACCGCGCCGTCAATATCGTAACCAAGCATTATTTCACCGATTGAGGTGCTTTTTTCTTCACCTTCGTAGCTGATTAAAACATCGGCATCGGGATAAGACTCCGATTTTGCATTAAGAAGCACCAGCGTCTCCTCTTTGCTCATATTACCCACATCTTGTCCGTTTATTTTAACGCCTTTTCTGATATTGCCGCCCGTGTTTACCGCAAACGCCATAATTACAGTAGCAATTATAAGCACAAGCACAAGCACCGCAGGCACAATTATCTTGGGAGTAAGTAATTTTTTAAAGCTTTTTGTTTCGGATTTATTTTCTTCGGACATTTTGCTCTCTCCATCTATATATTATTAAAATAATGGTATAATACATATTATATTATAATAAACCACCCGAAATGTCAATAGATTTAGTCGTTAATTTGGTAAAAATGAAACAAAGTCTATAATAAAATTGCAAATCAAGTGTAAAATATAGGTGTTTTTGACGAAAAATAAAGTTTTTTGACTTTTGTCTTGCATTTTTGCAGGATTTGGTATAAAATATTAATTAAGTTATTTCTTATATGGAGGAAAATTATGTTTATTTCAAAAAAAGCAGCAAGAGTAAACCCGTCTACAACATTATATATAGATTCAAAGTTCAAGGCTCTCAAGGCTTCGGGCGTTGATGCAGTTGGTTTCGGTACGGGCGAACCTGATTTTGATACACCGCAGCACATTAAAGATGCGGCTATAAAAGCCCTTGCGGACGGTAATACAAAATACACTCCGGCATCCGGTCTTCCGGCTGTAAAACAGGCTGTTTGCAACAAATTAAAACGCGATAACGGTCTTTATTATGAAGTTTCAAATATTGTTGTTTCAAACGGTGCAAAACATTCTCTTATGAATATTTTCACAGCTATCTGCGACCCGGGCGA
>JAZRHB010000098.1:0-10207 GCA_045644605.1 Clostridia bacterium | reverse complement strand
GCCGCACTATGTACTGCAGTTAATGCATGTTTTCTGATTTTATATGCAGTAATCTCAAGCTGTGTTTTTTTAGCAAGTTCCATTACATTTACCCCTTTCAAGTCAAATATGGTAATATTATATCACACAAATTTTGGATTTGCAATATATAATAAGTAAAAAATATATCATTTTGTACTGCCGAACCCACCCGTGCGGATGGCAGAAGCGTCGTCGCCGTCGGATTTTAAGAATTTTTTAAACACACCCTGCCCGATACGCTCGCCTTTTTTAATGGTTACGTCAACGGGGAAAAAGTTATAAAACGCAAACATAATATGACCTTCGTTGTCGGCGTTATTGTAATAATCGCTGTCCACAACTCCTACGGAATTTGCCATAACAAGCCCTTTTTTGCCGGGATTACTCGAACGGTTGTACAAAAACAGTGCCTCATCCTCCTGCATATATGCCTTAACACCTGTTTTAATAAACACAGGCTTAATGTTTTCGCTTCCTTTAAGTGCCATTTTCCATATTGACGGCACGGTTATGTCCTCCGCCGCCTCAAAATCATATCCCGCACTTCGCGCGGTAGACCTTTTCGGCAGGTTTATGTCCGCAAAACTGCTTACAACCTCAAATCCTCTTATCTTGTCCATAATTTCCTCCTATTTAGCAAGCTTAAATATATTCACAATATGCTCATCCGATATGGGAACGCCGTCATAAAGCGGACGGTGGTTTGTGCATTTTCTTGCCATTTCTTCAAAGCTGTCTTCATATATATCAAACTCGGAAAGTCTTGTCGGCATACCGATAGAGCGGAAATATTCTTCCGCCGCCTCAATTCCTGCAAGTGCGGTCTTTTCGGGACATTCAAAATCGTAATCAATTCCCCATACTCTTGATGCAAGCTGGGCAAACTTTTTCACATCGTATTTGTACACGTATTTTGCCCACGCAGGATAAAGAATTGCAAGGCCTGCTCCGTGCGGCACACGGTCAAACATACCGCTTATTTCGTGCTCCAGCATATGCACTGTAAAATTATAGTTTTTGCCGCATCCAGTCAGGTCATTATGGGAAAGTGAACCTGCCCACATAAGTGTTGCACGAGCCTCGTAATCGTCTGGATTTTCTATTGCGGCTTTACCTGCATTTTTAACCGATACAAGAAGTGCCTCTGCAAGTCTGTCGGTAAGCTCATTGTCGGGTTCAAGCACAAAATACCTTTCAAGCGTGTGCATCATAATATCAACAATGCCGCATCCCGTCTGGAATTTTGATACACTGCAGGTAAGTGCAGGGTTCATAACCGCAAAAACAGGTCTGTTCAGGTTTGTACCAAATCCACGTTTTAACATTCCATCAGGATTTGTAATAACCATTGAATTACTCATTTCACTGCCTGCCGCCGCAATTGTAAGGATTACGCCAATCGGAAATCCCTTTGTTGCATCGGCTTTTTTGGTAATAATATCCCACGCATCGCTATCATTTGCAACGGAAAGAGCAATCGCCTTTGCACTGTCAATAACGCTACCGCCGCCAACAGCAAGAATAAAATCAATATTTTCTTTCTTTACAAGCGCCGCACCCTCACGTACAAGCGGAAGCTTCGGGTTTGGCTCAACTCCGCCAAGCTCGATATAGGATATGCCGTTTTCGCTAAGTTTGTTTTTAACAATGTCAAGTAGTCCGCTTTTTATAACACTGCCCTTGCCGTAATGCAAAAGCACCTTTTTATATCCGTAAGATTTAATAATCTCACCAATTTTTTCTTCGTTACCTTTACCAAAAAACAGCTTCGTCGGTGTAAAATATTCAAAATTTTTCATAAAATCAACTCCTGTTATTTTAAAAAATATAAGTTATTCTTTTTTGTTGTCGGTAGAATTGACTTTGCCAATTATTCTATTATATTCTCTCTCTAATTCTTCGCCGGATAAGGCAAGTAATAAATCTTCATCGGTTTCGTTGTCATCAATAAACAATTCACCAGTTCCTTTTGATTTTCCCATAATCATTCCTCCAACAAATGATATATCAATGAATTGACAACTTCGTTGACATGAATTGGCTACGCCATGAATTGTTGCTATGCAACATGAATTGAATTGCCTTTTATGTGCGGTAGCACAATTCATGCGACTTTCGGGAGCAATTCATGAAATCTTTGATTTCAATTCATGCCGCAAGGCAATTCATTTATATTATACCATTATAAATAAATTATTGCAATAAATTAAATTTGTGCTATAATAAAATTGGGTGAAAAGTTATGGAGATTGTAAACTACACGTCGGCGAACACGAATTTTGCAATCCATCATTCGGTGGACATCGGTAACGAAAAAAACGCATATCCTATTCACAACCACAGGTATTATGAAATTTTTATGCTTCTTTCCGAAAGTGCAACTTTTTATGTTGAGGGCAGAATTTACGAAATGAAAAGGGGAGATATAATTCTTCTAAACAACATCGAACTTCATCAGATAAGGTTTGATGAAAAATGCGATTTTGAACGTATAGTAATTCTGTTTACCAAAGATTATATTGACGCTTTTGTAAAAGAAGCGCTGTCTCTTTTGCACCCGTTTACCGACAAAATGCCCGGTCTTTCCAATTTTATCCCCGCTGACCTTGCTGAAAAAGAGGGCATCACCGAATACATACACAAAATCAAAGAACTGGCAAAAGGTAAAGTAAAAAATGAGCTTGAAATAAAGTGTTTTCTTTCGCTTATTCTTTCGGGAGCGGCACGTGCATTCAATAAGCAGGGAAGAAGCGAAATTCCGTATACTGACAATGCTCTTATAAACGAAATCCTTACATACATAAACGAAAATATATGCGAAAATCTTACTCTTGAAAATCTGGCAAATAAGTTTTTTGTAAGCAAATATTATCTTTCGCATCTGTTCAAAACCTGCACAAACTTTACGCTTAATAACTACGTTGCGCATAAAAAGATTATCTACGCCGACGAGCTGATATATTCCGGCAAAAGTGCTATTGATGCGTGTTTTGCGGTGGGATTCAACAATTATTCCAATTTCTATCGCACATACAAAAAGATACTCGGAAGAACGCCCGGTAACAAAAATAAAGCAATATAATGAATGTAAAAAGCAAAAAATACAATGTTTTTTGCTTTTTTATATAGTATAATTTTTGCTATAAGGAGGAATGGCAAATGTTACTCAAAAAAATAAAAACAGACAAACTTAATGTGGAAGTTTACAGCTCAAGACCCGATATGGGCGCAAATGCGGCTGTTTATGCGGCAGGAATCATAAAAGACCTTCTTTCCAAAAAAGATGAAATCAATATGATTTTTGCGGCGGCACCGTCACAGAACGAATTTCTTGCATCTCTTATTGAAGATAAGGATATTGACTGGAGCAGAATTAACGCGTTCCATATGGACGAGTATATCGGTCTTTCAAAAGACGCACCGCAGGGTTTTGGTAACTTCCTTAAAGATAAAATTTTCGGCAGAGTTCCGTTTAAAGAAGTTAACCACATAAACAGCGAAGCTGATGCAAAAGAAGAATGTAAACGCTACGGCGCACTTCTTTCATCAAGAAAAATTGATATGGTTTGCATGGGTATCGGCGAAAACGGACATATTGCGTTCAACGACCCGCACGTTGCCGATTTCAATGATAAAGAAATCATCAAAGTGGTTGACCTTGACGAAGTGTGCCGTCAGCAGCAGGTTAATGACGGATGTTTCAAAACAATTGATGATGTGCCGAAAAATGCTCTTACACTTACAATCCCGACAATGATGAGCGCAGATTATATCGTATGTATCGTTCCCGCATCAACAAAAGCGGAAGCGGTATTTAACACAGTAAGAGGCGAAATTACGGAACAGGTTCCCGCAACAGCACTCCGCATGCACGACAATGCTGTTATGTACACAGATTCCGATTCTGCGGCAAGAATTCTTTTATAACACATAAATGATAAAAAATCCGTTGCAAAATTGCAACGGGTTTGTTTTTTTGTTAAAGCCCTCCTTGTGTAAAGGAGAGTGGCACACGAAGTGTGACGGGAGGATTGTAAAAAACAACCCTTCAGTCACTAAAGTAACAGCTTCTCGCTGCGGCTCGGTCCCATCGCGGCTCTGACAGTCCACCGGACTGTCATTCACTACCGCGCTGCCCGTTGCACTATCCTTACACAGGGGAGCCTTACATCTAAAACTTATCATACAACGTTTTAAGTGCCGTTTTTTCAATCATCGGTGTATGATGTTCCTCAAGATAAGATGCGTAAATATACGAATTTTCAACCTGCAGGGCATATTCGCTTACGGCATTGTTAAATTTTGCGATATGCTCTTTCAGCGGCGGTGTTACCGTAACAACAAGACGGAACATATCATTATGTTTATACAGACTGTTGTTATTTTCAAAAAGCAGACAGAAATACAGATTGTTTTTTGAAAAACTGCAGATATCGTTAAAATCTTCAAACGTATATACCATTACGGACGAGGATTCAGTCACATCTCCTGTTTTGCGGTATTTATACCTGCGGGGAATTGCAGTATCTGCGGGTACGTCCTTTTTTGTAATAAATATCACAAAAGTTTCGGCATCCTTTTCAACTGCCTCAACCGTCAGCTTGCAGTTTGAAAACTCCACTCCCGTAGCTTCGGAAGCAAGATGTATTATATCCCAGAACATTTCTTTTGAATTCGGATTACCCGGATGAAGTGTTTCTCTGGAAACGTTCCATTTTGTCATATCTGAAACATTAAGTGTTATCTTAAGCATATCATCGGAAATTTTTTCGATTTTCATGGATTACCTCCTTTGCCGGAAAAATATAAAATTCCCTTACTATTATTATACTAAAAAATTCGCAAATTGAAAAGGGTTTTTACAAATAAAATGCGTTTTTTAAAAAAACAGTTGTAAAAATCTTAAATCTGTTGTATAATTAACTTAAATATGCCCTTTAGAAAGGACAATCTATGAATAAAGAAAATACTTTTAAAATTGAATATAACGGGAAAACGCTTGACACGCTTATTGCACTTTGTCCGGCGGGACTTGCGGGAATATACTTTTTCGGTCTTAGTGCACTTCTTCTTATCGCAACGTGTGCGGCGGCGTGTATTCTCTTTGAATATCTGTGGAATACATTTGTTTTAAAATCCCCGGGTGCATCGCTTGAAGCGGTTGTAACGGGTCTTATTATTGCATATTCACTTCCGCCTAAAACACCGGTATGGCTCGCTCTTATCGGGTCGTTTATTGCCATTGTATTTATTAAATGTATGTATGAAAAACCGTTTGTAAACCCTGCCTTTGCGGGCAAAGCATTTATTGCATCCGTTTTCGGCGGATATGCCGGCGCATTTTTATCGCCGTCAATTTTAGGGCTTGATTCGGCAGTAACAAATGCTCCGCTTATGCTTATAAAATCAGGGGATATGGCAAATCTGCCGTCGCTACTTGATGTGTTTATGGGAAATACCTCAGGCGCGGTTGGACAAGTATGTGCACCGCTTATTCTTATCGGCGGCGTGTATCTTATACTTAAAAAAGTAATTTCGTGGATAATTCCCGTATGCTTTATCGGCACGGTTGCAATTATAACATTTGCGTTTGCGCCCGATAAAAACATACTTTCAATGCTCTTGTTTGCAGGATATAACATTGTTTCCGGCGGACTTCTGTTTGGTGCGCTTTTTGTAGCTGCGGATGAAAATATGTGTCCAAGCACAATAATCGGCAAAATCATATCGGGCGTCTTTGCAGGGGTTATAACTTCCTGTATAAGACTTTTTGGCCTTTTCCCCGACGGGAGTGTTCATGCGATACTTCTTACGAATATTTTAAACCCTGTTATAGATAAACTTACTCTTCCGATGCCGGAAGAAATCACGTAAATAAAGGAGACCGGCAATGTCCTACGATAAAGAAAAAATCAGAAATTTTTGTATAATTGCACATATTGACCATGGTAAATCCACTCTTGCGGACCGCCTGCTCGAAAATACGGGTATGGTGGAAAAACGTGATGTAGAGGAACAGATGCTTGATAATATGGACCTCGAACGTGAAAGAGGTATCACCATAAAAGCCCGTGCGGTACGTATGGATTATGTTGCCGAAAACGGCGAAAAATATGTGCTTAACCTTATTGACACACCGGGCCACGTCGATTTCAACTACGAGGTTTCACGTAGCCTTGCGGCGTGCGAGGGCGCAATTCTTGTTGTCGATGCCGCACAGGGTATTGAAGCGCAGACCCTTGCAAACACATATCTTGCAGTAGATGCTGACCTTGAGCTTGTTCCCGTAATCAATAAAATAGATTTGCCAAGCGCCCGGCCCGATTTTGTAAAAGACCAGATAGAAAACGAAATCGGTATACCTGCCGAAGATGCACCGCTTATTTCAGCTAAGCAGGGCATCGGAATTGATGATGTTTTAAAACAGGTTGTTGAAAAAGTTCCTGCCCCGAAATGCGACGAAAAAGCACCGCTTAAAGCACTTATTTTTGACTCATATTACGATAGCTACAAAGGTGTAATCGTATATATCAGAGTGGTTGACGGATGTATAAAACCGGGTATGAAAATCAAAATGATGGCAACCGGCGCAACCTTCGAGGTTGTTGAAACAGGATATATGAAACCGTTTGGTCACGTGCCTGCGGATGCGCTTTATTCCGGCGAGGTTGGATATTTTGCTGCAAGTATCAAGAATGTTAAAGATACTGCCGTTGGTGACACTGTAACCGAGTTTGATAATCCTACGGACACACCTCTTCAGGGCTATCGAAAAGCAGTTCCTATGGTATTCTGCGGTATCTATCCAGCAGACGGTGCAAAATACCCTGACCTTCGTGATGCTCTTGAAAAGCTTCAGCTTAATGACGCATCGCTCGTGTTTGAAGCGGAAACTTCAATAGCACTTGGATTCGGGTTCCGTTGCGGCTTCCTCGGACTTCTCCATATGGAAATCATTCAGGAGCGTTTAGAGCGTGAATACAACCTCGACCTTGTAACAACAGCGCCTAGCGTTATTTATAAAATAAACCTTACAAACGGCGAGCAGATGTGGCTTGACAACCCAACAAATATGCCGCCTGTTACAAACATTGATTCAATGGAAGAACCGTTTGTAAATGCATCTATCATAACACCTACCGAGTTTGTCGGCAACATTATGGAGCTTTGTCAGGACAGGCGCGGTATATATAAAGATATGAAATATATTGACGGCGACCGTTCTGTACTTCATTACGAACTGCCGCTTAACGAAATTATATATGATTTTTTTGATGCGCTTAAATCCCGTACAAAAGGATATGCATCATTTGACTATGAAATGAAAGGCTATGTGCGGTCCGACCTTGTCAAGCTTGACATACTCCTTAACGGCAGCATCGTGGATGCGCTTTCGTTTATTGTGCATACCGAAAAAGCATATGCGCGCGGAAGAAGAATAGCCGAAAAACTGAAAGAAAATATCCCGAGACAGCTGTTTGAAATACCGATTCAGGCGGCAATCGGAAATAAAATTATTGCAAGAGAAACCGTAAAGGCAATGCGTAAAGACGTGCTTGCAAAATGTTACGGCGGTGACATAACCCGTAAGAAAAAGCTGCTTGAAAAACAGAAGGAAGGTAAAAAGCGCATGAGGCAGGTCGGCAGCGTTCAGGTGCCGCAGGAAGCCTTTATGTCTGTGCTTAAACTCGACTGATGCGCGGGCTTTACATTCACATTCCGTTTTGCAAAAGCAAATGTCCGTATTGCGATTTCAATTCATATGCAAATATATTTGACCTTGCGGAAGATTATACGAATGCCGTAATCCGTGAAATGTCGGAATATCCAAAGTGCAAAATCGGCACTGTATATTTCGGCGGCGGTACGCCAAGCGCAATAAAACCGGAGTATATTGCAAAAATTCTGGAAGCGGCAAAAAAGCATTTTGATATTGCACCGGACGCCGAAATAACAATGGAAGCAAATCCCGGCACGCTTGAAAATGCTAAAGTTTATAAAGATGCAGGCATCAACAGAATAAGCCTCGGCGTGCAGTCGTTTAACGATAAACTTCTTAAAACTCTTGGCAGAATTCATTCGGGTGATGATGCCAAGAATGCGGTATATATGCTTAAAAAAGCGGGGTTTGATAATATAAGTATAGACCTTATGTTTTCTCTTCCCGGGCAGACGGAAGAAATGTGGAAAAAAGATATTGAAACTGCCGTTTCTCTTCCCATAACGCATATTTCGTGTTACTCTCTTAAGGTGGAAGAAGGTACACCGTTTGCAAAATCGGGCGTTTCACCGCAAGACGAGGAAATGGACAGAAAGCTTTATCATATGCTTATTGACATTTTAAAAGAAAACGGATTTAAACAATACGAAATTTCAAATTTTGCGTTAGCTGGGTTTGAATCACGTCATAATCTGGTTTACTGGAAGTGCGGCGAATATATCGGTCTCGGTGCGGGGGCACATTCCTATTTTGACGGCAGTCGCTATAATAATATATATAATGTAGGAAATTATATAAAAGGCGACAAAATCCGCGAAAATATCTGTCGTTTGTCGGATGAAGATAAGGAGGAAGAAAAAATAATTCTTCAAATGAGATTGACAGAAGGCGTTAATAGGGATATACTTAATATAAATGCAGGAAATGAAAAAATAGATGAATATATACAGATGGGGTATATGCAGCAGGTCGGAGAAAATGTTGCATTTACTACACTCGGTATGGATGTTTCCAATTATATATTATCTGATTTAATATAATAAAAGGGGAGTTTCAAATGATAAATAAAATAAAAGAATGGCTCGCTAAATTCAGTCTTATACAGGATGTGGGGGTTGACCTTGGTACATCATCTGTTCTTGTTTATGTAAAAGGTAAAGGTGTAGTTCTCACCGAACCTTCCGTTGTTGCGGTAAACAGTGTAACAAAAGAACCGCTTGCGGTGGGATACAAAGCACAGCGTATGCTCGGCAGAACACCCGGCAGCATAATTGCGGTACGTCCGCTTAGCGATGGTGTAATTTCCGATTATGACTTTACTGCAAAAATGCTTAAAGAATTTTTGAAAAGCGCTTGTCCGTCGAAACTTATCGGACCAAGAGTAATCGTGTGTGTGCCCAGCGGCGTTACCGAAGTTGAAAAACGCGCGGTAATTGATGCAACAATTCAGGCGGGCGCATCCAAAGTAAGAATTATTGAAGAGCCTATCGCTGCAGCAATCGGTGCAGGAATAGACATCACACAGCCTTGTGGTAATATGGTTGTTGACATCGGCGGCGGCACAACAGATATTGCGGTAATTTCTCTTGATGGCATGGTTGAACAGACATCCATCAAAGTTGCCGGCGATAATTTTGACGAAGCAATCGTAAGATTTGTACGCAAAAAATATAATATGCTTATCGGTGAACGTACAGCAGAAGAACTTAAAAAGAGCATCGGCTGCGTAATCCCGAGGGAAGAAGAGCTTCGTGCGGAAATTCGCGGCAGATGTCTTGTAACGGGACTTCCGAAAACAATAATCATAAATTCAAGCGAGCTTGCTGAAGCTCTTGTTGAAACAGCAATACAGATTGCAGACGCAGTTCACAGTGTACTTGAACGTACACTTCCGGAACTTGTTGCCGACATCAGTGAAAACGGTATCGTAATCACAGGCGGCGGCGGACTTATCTGGGGACTTGACACTCTTCTTCAGAAAAGAACAGGTATTAAAGTTTCTGTTGCAGACGATGCAATCTCCTGTGTTGTAATGGGAACAGGTAAAGCCCTTGAATATATAAATAAGCTTCAGGACGAAAATGTCAGAAAAAAACTTATATATTAATAGGTATAAAAATGCCCCTTTTGCACAAAATTGTAAAAGGGGCTAATTTTTTATAAAAAAATCCCCAAAAAAGGCTTGACAAACGGAAAAAAACATGTTATACTAAAACTCCACTGTCACCCCGAAAGGTGCTTTGAAAAAAATTTTTTAAAAAAATTTAAAAAAGTACTTGACAAAGGGATTTGACTGTGGTAGAATATAAAAGTCGCTTGTGCGATGGTGGTCTTTGAAAATTAAACAGTAATGAGAAACTCAAGTGTAGGTTCTTTTAAAAAGAATTTGAGAAAATATACTTTAGTATACGGACTAAGAACTATAGAGTTGCTAGTAAGTAACTTAAGTCAGAAATCAAAATTCTA
>JAZRHB010000097.1:0-2134 GCA_045644605.1 Clostridia bacterium | reverse complement strand
TTTACATTTCTGAATTTTTATGATATAATATAAAAAACAATTAATATCATTGTAAAAACTGCTACCGAGTAGTAGAATGTTTAAAGCATTCGTTTATGCATCGTTAGGTCTTAGAAGATGCATATGCGAGTGCTTCTTTTTTGGGGGTCATTATGTTTAAGAAAAAAACGGCAACAAGGTATTTCTCGAAAACAGAAATTATAATATGGTGTGTTTCGGTAACGCTTATTGTACTATCCTTTTGTATCTTTGACAGAGAAAACTATTTGACGTTGTTTGCTTCGATAATAGGCGTAACGTCGCTTATCTTCTGTGCCAAGGGAAATCCATTCGGTCAAATACTGATGGTGGCTTTCAGCCTGCTGTACGGTATCATATCCTTTGCGTTTGCTTATTACGGTGAAATGATAACCTATCTGGGTATGACAATGCCTATGTCTGTATTTGCACTTATCTCTTGGGTGAGAAACCCCTACAACGGCAACAGATCAGAGGTCAGAGTAAACTCAATAAACAAAGCTGAAGTGCTGTTGATGTCAGTAATAACAGCAGTAATTACCGTTCTGTTTTATTTTATCCTGAATTACTTCGGAACTGCCAATATCGTGCCAAGTACAATTTCCGTAACAACAAGCTTTGTCGCAGTGTATCTTACCTTCAGAAGGAGTCCGTATTTTGCCTTGGCATATGCTGCAAACGACGTTGTTTTGATAGTTATGTGGATAATGGCAAGTATATGCGACGTTAAATATATCTCGGTGGTGGTTTGTTTCATTGCATTTCTTATAAACGATATTTACGGTTATATTAACTGGCAGAAAATAAAAGTCCGCCAAAATAAAAAGTGCTGAACAAAGCTGAATTTCAAAAAATGTAATTGTCCTGTTTACTTTTGTCAGGTTGTATGATATAATTTAACTGTCAGATAAATTTGAATTTACAGGTGATTGAAATGAATGAAGAATGCTTGATTTGCAAAGCACCGCTTGAATATCTCGATGCCGATGAAATAATGGAATGTGAGCTTTGCCATAAAAAGCAAAGCAGTAAAGTAAGGTGTATGAACGGACATTTTGTTTGCGACGAATGTCATACAAGCGGAATGGATGAGATTATTTCGATATGCTTTAACAGTAAGTCCAAAAATCCCATTGAGATAATAGAAAAAATGATGTCTATGCCCTCTTGCCATATGCACGGCCCCGAGCATCACACTATGGTGGGCTCTGCTCTTTTGACCGCTTATAAAAATTCGGGAGGCGACATCGACTTAAAAACCGCACTCTATGAAATGCAAAAGAGAGGAAAGCAGGTTCCGGGTGGTGCTTGTGGATTTTGGGGAGCTTGCGGAGCAGGTGTCAGTACAGGAATGTACGTTTCTATCGCATTGAAAGCAACTCCACTCGCCAAAGAGGCTTGGGGACTGTCAAATCAAATGACCGCAAAGGCCTTGGAAGCAATCGGACGGGGCGGCGGCCCACGTTGTTGCAAACGGGATTCTTACCTTGCAATTATTGAAGCAGTCAAATTTACAAGAGAGAGGTTAGGGGTCAAGATGGAATTGGGCGATGTATCCTGTTCCCGTTCTCATTTGAACAATCAGTGTTTGCAAGAAACCTGTCCCTTTCATAAAAAGGAAAAGAAGAAGATAGCTTTCATTTGCGTTCACAATTCGTGTCGCAGTCAAATTGCAGAAGCATTGGGAAAGCATTTGGCGGCAGACGTGTTTGAATCATATTCAGCGGGAACTGAAACAAAGCCACAAATCAATCAGGATGCGGTCAGAATTATGAAAGAGCTTTATGGCATTGACATGGAGCAAACACAGTATTCAAAATTGATTGCAGATATTCCCGATCCCGATATAGCAATTTCAATGGGCTGTAATGTGGGTTGTCCCTTTATTGGCAGAGCTTTTGACGACAACTGGGGATTAGAAGACCCCACAGGAAAATCCGATGAGGAGTTTAAGATAATCATAAAGGAAATTGAACGCAAGGTTCGACAGTTAAAGGAAGAATTAAAGTAAACATTCGAAGGAGGGTGTCCGTATGAGAAAATGCTTGAGATGCGATACGGAAATGATTGAGAACCTGACAGTTATGGTATCGAACGGCGGTTACGGTATAGACGT
>JAZRHB010000096.1:0-10207 GCA_045644605.1 Clostridia bacterium | reverse complement strand
TTCATAATACGCCAGATATCGCCCATAATCCAGTTTGATGCTGCTTTCGGAGCTGCACCTTCTGCTATAACAGATTCAAAAAAATCAGCAGTGGATTTAAGGGTTGTAAGCTGCGTTGCATCATATTCCGGAAGTCCGTACTGTTCTACATATCTGTCACGTTTGATGTGCGGAAGTTCAGGAAGCTCATTCTTAAGCTTTTCAATTTTTTCGTCCGCAATTACAATCGGCATAAGGTCCGGTTCGGGGAAATATCTGTAATCGTGCGCATCTTCTTTGCTACGAAGTGATACGCTGATTCCTTTTCCGTCGTCCCAACGGCGTGTTTCCTGTTCAATTGTGCCGCCTGCTTCAAGAATTTCGATATGTCGGTTTATTTCATAATCAATACCACGAAGAACACCGCTGAATGTACTTACGTTTTTCATTTCGGAACGCACGCCGTATTCTTTCTGACCTACAGGTCTTACGGATACGTTTACGTCACAACGAAGTGACCCTTCCTGCATCTTACAGTCAGAAACATTTATATACTGTAGTATTGCTTTTAAAGTATTCAAATATTCTTCCGCTTCTCTTGCGCTTCTCATATCGGGTTCGGAAACTATTTCAATAAGCGGTACACCACAGCGGTTATAGTCAATAAGTGAAGAATCCGGAGTTACATCGTGCATAAGCTTTCCGGCATCTTCTTCAATATGAATTCTTGTTACGCCAATTCTTTTCTTTTCACCATCAACGGTAATGTCAATATAACCGTCTTTACAAAGCGGCAAATCAAACTGCGAAATCTGATATGCTTTCGGAAGGTCAGGATAAAAATAATTTTTTCTGTCCTGTTTACTGTTTTTATTTATATCGCAATTCATTGCAAGACCTGCTTTAATTGCATAGTCAACAACCTTGCCGTTAAGTACCGGAAGTGTTCCCGGCATACCTGTACAAATCGGGCAACAATGTGTATTAATCTCGCCGCCAAATTTATTTGCACAACTGCAATATATTTTTGTATCGGTTGAAAGTTCTGCATGGACTTCAATACCTATTACTGCTTCATAATTCATTTGTCACCCCTCCTTATATACCTTTATGAAAATCTGTAACCTGCTGATATGCAAATGCTGTTTTAAGAAGAACATCTTCTTTAAATGCATTTGCCATGAGCTGAAGACCAACAGGCATGTTATCTTTGCCAAATCCACACGGCACGGAAATACCCGGAATTCCGGCAATATTTGCCGATACTGTACAAATATCACCCGTATACATTTTAACCGGATCCGATGTTTTTTCGCCTCGTTTGAATGCAACTGTCGGATATACCGGACTTGCTATCACGTCATATTTTGCAAATATTTTTGCAAATTCATCTTTAATAAGACTACGTACCTGCTGTGCTTTTTTATAATATGCATCATAATAACCGGATGAAAGTGCATATGTTCCAAGCATAATACGTCTTTTAACTTCATCACCGAATCCTTCGCAACGTGTTTTAAAATACATATCAGAAAGATTATCAAAGTTTTCTGCACGGTATCCGTATTTAACGCCATCATAACGTGCAAGGTTTGAGCTTGCTTCCGCAGAAGAAATGATATAGTATGCCGCAAGCGCATAATCTGTTACAGGAAGAGATACTTCTTCAATTATAGCGCCCATTTCTTCAAGCTGTTTGAGTGATGCATTAATTGCATCTTTAACATCCTCATCAGCACCGTTAAAATATTCTTTCGGTACGGCAATTTTAAGCCCTTTTATGTTATTTTCAAGAGATTTCATATAATCAGGTCTTTCAACATCAAGACAGGTTGAATCCATATTATCATAAGCAGAGATTATGTTCATTACTGCCGCACAGTCAGCCGCATCCTTTGCAATAGGACCAATCTGGTCAAGTGATGATGCAAACGCAACAAGTCCGAAACGGCTTACCATACCGTAAGTTGGTTTAATTCCTGTTACACCGCAGAACGATGCCGGAAGACGAATGCTTCCGCCCGTATCACTGCCAAGCGTGAAATATGCACTATTAGCCGCAACAGCTGCCGCACTACCGCCGCTCGAACCACCGGGAACACAATCGTGATTATGCGGATTTTTAACCTCGCCAAAATATGATGTTTCATTGGATGAGCCCATTGCAAACTCGTCCATATTTGTTTTTCCTATAAGTACGCAACCGCTATCTGCAAGTCTTTTTGTTACAAAAGCATCATACGGAGGTTCGAAATTATAAAGCATTTTTGATGCGCAGGTTGTAAGAATATCTTTTGTACAGATATTATCTTTAATTGCAAACGGAACACCCGCAAGAGGACCTAAGTCTTCCCCTTCTGCAATCTTTTCATCAACTGCTTTTGCCTGTTTAATGGCAAATTCTTCCGTTACAGTAATATAAGCACCTGTTTCGTCTTTTGCTTTTATTGCCTGAGAAAGCATATGCTTTGTAACTTCAGTTGCCGAAACTTCTTTATTTTTAATTTTTGCGGCTATTTCAAGAGCCGTAAGCTTTTCAATACTCATTTTTACCCCTCCTATTCAACAACCTTTGGCACACTAAAGCATCCTGCTTCTTTTTCGGGTGCATTTTTCAGAATATCATCACGTTTATAAGAATCTTTAACCGTATCTTCTCTGAAAACATTCTGCACCGGAATTGAATGGGCCGCAGGAGCAACGCCTTCTGTATTAATTTTAGAAAGGGTATCTGCAAATTCAATTATTGCAGACATATCTTTTGTAAGCTTTGCTTTCTCTTCATCGGATACGTAAAGTCTTGCAAGCTTTGCTACGTATTCAACTTCTTTTTCAGTTATTTTCATTTGTATTTCCCCCGATCATTTCATTAAATTCATCTTCGGTAATTATCTTAATTCCAAGCTCTTTGGCTTTGGTAAGCTTACTGCCGGCTTTTTCACCTGCAAGAACATAATCTGTTTTTGCAGACACACTGCCGGACGCCTTACCACCAAGATTTTCAATAATCTCTTTTGCTTCATTACGTGAATACCCCTCAAGGTTACCTGTAAGAACAAAAGTAAGTCCGTCAAATAAAAGATTTTCGTTTATTTGAACATCCTCAGTGGTTTTAACTCCGCTTTCTTTAAGTCTTTTCACAAGAGCGATATTTTCTTCATTTGAAAAATATTCTTTTATACTAAGTGCCATTTTTTCTCCAATATCAGGTATTGAAGAAATTTCTTCTTTGTCGGCCTCAATAAGCTTGTCTATATCAGCAAAATGCTTTGCAATAAGTTTTGCTGCCCTTGCGCCAATATGTCTTATTCCAAGCCCAAACAAAAGCTTTGAAAGTCCGTTTTGTTTGGAATTTTCAATAGCATTTATAAGGTTGTGTGCCGATTTATCACCAAGACGTTCAAGTCCGGCAATATCCTCTTTTGAAAGAGTATACAAATCAGCAACATCAAATAGAAGATTATTGTCCGATAATTGCTCTATAACTGCAGGTCCAAGACCCTCAATGTTCATTGCATCTCTGCTTGCAAAATGCTCAATATTACGCAGCTTCTGCGCAGGACAGTTATCCCCTGTACACCTTGCCGCCGCTTCGCTTCCCTCGCGCACAACAGGCGCACCACATTCGGGGCACTCTTTCGGCATTTCAAATACTATTTCCGTACCGTTACGTTTTTCAGGAATACTTCTTACAATTTCAGGAATTATATCTCCCGCTTTACGCACAATTACTCTGTCGCCTATTCGTATATCTTTTTCTCTTACATTGTCAATGTTATGGAGCACAGCTCTGCTTACCGTACTTCCGGCAATTCTTACAGGTGTCAGAAGTGCGTTAGGTGTGATTGCACCTGTTCTTCCAACTTGTACATATATATCTTCAACTGTTGTCTCTTTTTCTTCTGCCGGAAACTTATATGCAACCGCCCATCTTGGAAATTTACTTGTTACACCTATTTCCTGACGCAAATCAAGGTTATCTACCTTAACAACGCTTCCGTCAATGGAATATGGATATTTTTCTCTGTTTTCGCCTATCTGTGTAATATGGTTAAATACCGCCTCTGCTCCCGAAATAACTTTAATATCGGGAACAATATTAAACCCACAGGATTTGAGATAGTTAAGACCTTCTGTATGAGATTTAACCTCTCGACCAACAACCTGCTGTATGTTAAACACGTATATGCTTAATCCTCTGCCAGCTGTAATTGCAGAGTCAAGCTGACGAAGTGAGCCGGCTGCAGCATTTCTTGGATTTGCAAACTTGGGTTTTCCCTCAGCTTCCTGACGTGCATTAAGCCGGTTAAAGCTTTCGCCCGGCATATAAACCTCACCACGAACCTCAAGAAATTCGGGGGCATTTTTAATAAAATGAGGAACTCCATCTACGGTTTTTAAGTTCTCTGTAACATCTTCGCCTGTTGTGCCGTCGCCTCGTGTAGAACCACGAACAAGCACTCCGTTACTGTATTCAAGAGAAACGGAAAGTCCATCAATTTTCGGCTCAACAGAAAACTTTAAATCTTGTCCGTATTTTTCCTGCAGTTTTTTTATAAACTCCACAAGCTCTTCTTTTGAAAATACGTCACTCAGGCTTTGCATAGCAACTTTATGTTCAACAGAAGAAAATACAGTATTTCTTACTCCGCCCACGTGATGTGTGGGAGAAGCAGGATCATCAAACTGCGGAAACTGCTTTTCAAGCTGTTCGAGTTCACGAAGAAGCATATCGTATTCAAAATCGGAAATTTCCGGATTATCTTCGTTATAATACCTGTTATTGTGATATTCAATTTCCGTACGCAACTCAAATATTCGGTTTTTGATTTTATCCAAAACAGCTCCTCCGTTTCCATAAAACTAAAATATTTAAAAAACACAAAAACAACCGACCCGATTGCCGCTTGTTTTTGTTTTTTATAATTTATTTAAGCATTTCCCATGCGGTTTTGAGTTGGATATCCTGTTCCAACGTCAGATTATCAAATCCAAGTTTTGCATATTCTTCCGGCAAAACAACATTGACATCAGGAGTTATACCCGTTCCGTGTATACATACACCCTCCGGAGTAAAATATCGTGATGTTGTAATATAAATCGCCGTCTGACCTTTATCAGTTTCGATAAATGGCATAACCGTCTGAACAACACCTTTGCCATAGGTTTTTTCGCCGATAAGAGTTGCTCTTCCTCTATCATGAAGAGCGGCAGCAAGAACTTCTGAAGCACTTGCGCTTTGTCCGTTCACAAGGACAGTAATCGGAATATCAATAACGTCCGCACCGGATTTATATTCGGTTTTTGAACCGTTTTTGTATTGGAAATAAGTTATAAGCCCCTCATCAAGGAAAGTATCGGCAACATCAAGCGTAGATGTAAGTATTCCCCCACCATTGTTTCTAAGGTCGATAACAAGACCTTTTAATGAATCAGCACCAAGCGACTCAAAATTTGTTATAAACTCATTATAAGTGTTTTCTCCAAAGCTTGTAATTCTTATATAGCCAATATTCTCCGGAAGCATTTTTGATTTAACCGTTATAAGATGAATTTTTTCTCTTACAAGTGTAACTTCTTCAAGAATGTCTGTTTTGGCACGTTTAAGAGTAATGACAACATTTTTCCCAATCATAGAAGTGTCGCCTTTTAACATATTTACAGCTTCTCGATAGTTGGAAAGACCAACCCTTGTTCCATCAATGGCAATAATTTTATCACCGGGTTTAATCCCCGCTTTAAAAGCGGGCGTGTCTTCAATAGGCGCAATAACAGTAATGGTTTCGTCAGCATCGTCAATTGACACCGTTACTCCAATGCCTGTATACTCGCCCCTTGTCTCCTCCTGAAGCTCTTTAAAAGATTCTTCATCAACAAACCAGCTGTATTCGTCATTAAGCGCACTTATTATTCCATCAAGCGCACCCTTATACAAAACATCGTCATCAATATCCTTGTAATAAAACTGCTTTACAATATTTGCAGCTTTTTCAACACCGGATACAGAGTATCCACTTTTACCTGTCAATCCTATTATGTCTAATAGTCCGGAATCATTCAAAAATCTGACAGCAGTTGTTAAAGCAGTAGTACAGACGAATGTTATTATTACAGTTATGATTACAGCTCTTTTTTTGCTCATTTAACTATCTCCAATGATGAGGTTAATTATTTATTTTCAAGATATTCGTTGAGTTTTGCTACAAGCGCATCGCAGTCTGCACCGTGAACAGCACAAGCCTGCTCAAGTGTCTCTCCACTTGCTGACGGGCAACCAAGACAGTGCATACCGATTTCAAGGAAAAACGGCGCTGTGCCCGGGTCCATTCGAAGAACATCCGCAATTATCATATCTTTTGTTACTTTACTCATTTTCAATTCCTCCAAAAAGTTTATTTTATATTTATTTATTATACTACATTTATATACTAAAATGCAATAGTATAACAGAAATTTTTCTTCATTTTTCATTATAATTCCGGTTAAACCAAAATATACTGTATCAAACAGAGGGAAATGAGTGATAGTTTGAACTATGGATATATATTGACGGAAGAAAAAAATGCGCAAAAATTTTCTGTGTTTCGCAGATTAAAAATTAAATACAAACAGGTGTATCAAAATTACGAAAATACACTTTATTTATTTTATTTGCCTTATACAAAGAACAAACATTACAAAGAAAAATCATTAAAAAAACTTATCGAGTGTCTTAAACAAGAAAAAACTAAATATATTGCATTCGAGCCGGATTTATTAAAGTACGCTTCATTTTTGAAAGAAGAAAACTTTTGCGTAATAGATGGCTCATCATTAAAAAAGCATTTATTGCTTCAGGGATTTTTTTCTTATATTAAAACAAAGAAAATTGATATCGAAAAAACAGGAGTTCATCTTTGTGCAAACAATATGAAAGATATTAGTTTTTTCTTTGATAAAATAAGCACACTAAACACCACATTTACAATGTGCACCGAAAACGAAATATTCTATGATGACATTTTAAAAAAATATGGTATTGCCGTTCATTTTTCCGATAATATTTATAATAAAATTATTGTTTGCCATAGCGGGAAAATCCCTTACAGCACTAATTCACATTTAATTGATTTATCGCTAGGAAACTATAAAATATCCTGCAGTAATTTTCCTGATTTATTCCCAAATATTACACCTGTCGAAGCAGAACTTTTCATAAGAATAAACTATTCTTCGTGCGACACCGGATTTTATGATTCGGGGGTTAAAATAACTTGTTTTTAATTCCGTTTTTTTCATGTAAACAATATAAAAGTTTTTGCATATAATACATATAGTTTATATTCGAAAGGACACTTAAAAATGGAATGCAAAAAAACAGCTTTTACTCCAAAGGAAAAAGATAAGGAAAAATACGAATCCATTTATGATGATTATTTGAACCAACCACAAGGCGATCTTGATGATTACATTTTTGGTACGGAAACTGAGCAGAAAAGACACTCAGAAAAGTAAAAGGCAGACTTTCGTCTGCCTTTTTGCATTTAGTTTTTAAGACTGTTAAGCGGTGCCGGAATTCGTCCTCCGCGTTTGATAAAGTCTTCACTTCCGTACGGATTTATGCTCATTACCGGTCCCTGACCAAGAAGACCGCCAAAATCAACAATTTCCCCAACCTTTTTGCCGGGAGCCGGAATAATTCTTACTGCTGTTGTTTTTGTATTAATCATTCCGATTGCCGCTTCGTCTGCTATAATTGCAGAAATTGTTGCAGGAGTAATTGTTCCCGGAACAACAATCATATCAAGTCCTACAGAACAAACACATGTCATTGCTTCGAGCTTATCGAGTGAAAGCGCTCCGCATTTAACAGCATCAATCATTCCGGCATCTTCACTTACCGGAATAAACGCACCGGAAAGTCCGCCTACATACGAGCTTGCCATAACGCCGCCTTTTTTAACTGCGTCGTTAAGAAGAGCAAGTGCCGCAGTTGTGCCATGTGTACCACATTTTTCAACGCCCATTTCCTCAAGTATGTATGCAACACTGTCACCTATTGCCGGTGTTGGCGCAAGCGATAAATCAACAATACCAAAGGTGGCGCCAAGCTTTTTAGATGCTTCTTCGGCAACAAGCTGTCCCATTCTTGTTATTTTAAATGCTGTCTTTTTAACAGTTTCAGCTACTTCACCAAAAGATGCCTGTTTTCCAAGCTTTTCAAGCGCATGACGCACAACACCCGGTCCGCTTACACCGACGTTAATTGCACATTCCGGCTCGCCCGAACCGACAAATGCGCCCGCCATAAACGGATTATCTTCAACCGCATTACAAAATACAACAAGCTTTGCGCATGCCATATCGTCTTTTTCACTGCACTGTTTAATTATTTCACCCATTTTTGCTACTGCATCCATATTGATTCCGGCTTTTGTTGAACCGATGTTTACAGATGCGCACATTTTGTTTGTGGATGAAAGGGCTTCAGGCAGTGATTCAATAAGCTTTCTGTCGGAATTTGTAAAGCCTTTCTGAACAAGCGCAGAATATCCGCCAATAAAGTTAACGCCGGTTTCTTCTGCCGCTTTATCAAGAGTTTTTGCTATTTTTACATAATCCCCGTCAGCAGATGCCGCAACCTGTGAAATCGGTGTTACGGAAATTCTTTTATTGATAATCGGTATGCCGAAACGACTTTCAATTTCCTCCCCTGTTTTAACAAGGTCTTTAGCAGAAAAAGTTATTTTGTCGTATATTTTTTCACACACTCTGTCTATACTTTCAGATGCACATGAACCAAGTGAAATCCCCATAGTTATTGTACGTATGTCAAGGTGGTCGTTGGAAATCATATTAATGGTTTCCATTATTTCGTTTTTATTTAACATAAATCACACCTCGCTTATATACGGTGCATTGAATTGAAAATATCTTCATGCTGTATTTTTATTGTTACACCTATTTTTTCTGCCATTTTGTCCAATTCTTCATTTATAGCATCAAACTGTTTTGAACATTCATTCATATCCACAAGCATTATCATTGTAAACAAATCCTGCATAATTGTTTGTGAAATATCAAGAATATTGATTTTGTTTTCGTAAAGATAATTACTTACCTTTGCAATTATTCCTATTGTGTCTTTTCCTATTACGGTTATTACTGCTCTCATTTTTTAACCTCCGATGTTTTTATATATAATATCTTAATATTTAATTTAAATTTTGTCAACTAATTTATTGATTATTGTATTTTTTTGTAGTATAATATTAGAATACACTATTATAGAGGAGTGTGTTTATGGATAAAACAATTAATATCCTTGGTGTAAACGTCTCATCAGCAACTGTTTCGGATGCTGTTCAGCTGATTTCAGGTGCGATTTCGTCCGGAAACAAAATGAGCGTTTTTACACCAAATTCTGAAATAATACTATCCGCATATAAAGATGCACAGTTCAAAAACATTATCAATTCTGCTTCGCTTTGTACCGCCGACGGAATAGGCGTTATATATGCATCAAAAATTTTTGGTGCGCCAATTCCCGAACGTTGTTCCGGATATGACATTTCGCTTGAGCTTATCAAAGAAATAGCAAAGACCGGTTCTTCCCTTTATTTGTTCGGCGCATCTCCCGGTGTCGCAGAAACCGCAAAGAAAAAAATTGAAGAATCAAACCCCGGAATTAATATAGTCGGATATCACGACGGATATTTTGATGCCGAAGAAGAAAAGAATATAATTAACGATATTAACGAGAAAAAACCAAATGTCCTTTTTGTTTGTCTTGGCTCACCGAAACAGGAAAAATGGATTTATGACCATTTAAATGACCTTGACATAAATATTGCAATAGGGCTTGGCGGATGCCTTGACGTATATGCAGGTAACATTAAGCGTGCCCCACAGATTTTTATCAAACTGGGACTTGAATGGTTTTACAGACTTATTAAAGAACCAAAACGGTTTTTCCGTATGTTGGCACTGCCAAAATTTATGCTTACAGTACTGAAAATAAAGTTTTTTGGAGGTAAAAAATGAAAGTTGTATTATTAGCGCATACTCCCGACCCCGAAAAAGTTGTTGCGGCTGCAGCAAAACTTTGTTATTCTTCAAGTGCAGTTACTGAAATTATGGACGAGCTTAATGAAGAAAACACAGCTAAATTTATAAATATGCTTATGAATATAGGTCACGAAAGCCCTGTTGAACACGTTACATTCACTTTTGGTATCGAAGGTGTAAG
>JAZRHB010000095.1:0-8266 GCA_045644605.1 Clostridia bacterium | reverse complement strand
CTCAGCAGTATTGAAGAACTGCCCGACATTGAAAACGTACCGCTTCAGCTTACTTTTTATGATATGTGAGGTATAACCGGATGATGGTTTTTCTTGCAGTAGTTCTTGTGCTTATTGCGGCACTTGCCATAATCTTATGGCAAAAAGTCAAAATAAGCTACGAACTTAAACTTGAGAATTTCAAAATCACATTTAAATCAAAAATAACGGTATTCGGAAAAACGCTGTTTGATTCAGCAAACAAAAAAGAGAAACCGGAACAGACAGAAACGAAAGCCGAAACAAAGCAAAAAAGAAAGGTGAACCTTTCGGATATTGCAACGGTTAAAAATGCGGTAAAACCGCTTATATCAGTACTGTTTAAACTTGTTAAAGGAACGCTTGGAATTGACAGCTTTGAAACCGATGTGCGCGTGGCACTTTCAGACCCTATGGATAACGGCGTTGCATACGGACTTATTTGCGGCATGTTCAATAACCTTTATGCAGGGATAATGAGAAGTCATCCGAAAAAAGAATATTTCCTTGATATTACGCACGATTTCAAAAGCGGCGAGGGGTTAATTCTTGAAAATAAAGGAACAATATATGTAAGGCCTGCCAAAGTTTTAGGAATTGCTGCAGCAGCCTGGGTGGGTAAGAAAAACTTAAGAAAAGCAGTAAAAGATATTAAAAAACTTTTCACTAAGGAGGAAAATGTAAAATGAACAACTTAGGTGATCTTATAAAAGATTCGGTTGAATCTTTAAAAGGAATGGTAGATGTAAGCAATGTTGTGGGCGAAGCAGTGAAAACCGAAGATGGTACACTTGTTATCCCCGTAACACAGATTTCCTGCGGATTTGGTGCAGGCGGAAGTGATATTCCAAGTAAAAACGGAGGAAGTGGATTTGGCGGCGGCTGCGGCGGCGGAGTTAAAGTAAGTCCTGTTTCTTTCCTCGTAATTTCAGGTGAAAAAATAAGACTTATTCCTGCAAATGTGGGAACAACAACCGTTGACAAGGTGCTTGACCTTGTACCGGAAATGGTTGATAAAGTAAACAATATATTTCTTAATCATAAAGCAAAAAAAGAAGAAAATGACTGACGCTGACTTAGAGTAATATTAAACTACTCGTTACTCATAAAATTATTTAGACATAATTTTTGAGTAGAAAGGTCGGTATCAAGGTGTTAAAAAGAATTATTGTTTGTCTGCTTATACTAACTATGGTGATAGGTGCTGTGCACGCGGAAGGTGAGATATCAAGTGCACAGGCGGCAGTTGCAATTGACAGTATGAGCGGCACCATACTTATGGGCAGAAACTACAATACGCCTATGGGTATGGCAAGCACAACAAAAATAATGACGGGAATACTTGCTCTTGAACACGGCAATTTAACCGATATTGTAACAATCCATCCGAGCGCTTCGGGGATTGAGGGGTCAAGTATATACCTTAATCCTAACGAAAAAGTTACGCTTGAAACGCTTGTATATGGACTTCTTCTGAAATCGGGTAACGATGCGGCGGTGGCAATTGCACAGCATATTTCGGGTAGTGAAGCGGAGTTTGTCAAGCTTATGAATAATAAAGCTGCTCAGCTCGGACTTACAAATACGCATTTTGAAAATCCGCACGGACTTTATGCCGATACTCATTATACAACGGCATACGAGCTTGCTCTTCTTTTCAGGTACTGTATGCAAAATCCGGATTTTGTAAAAATCACGGGTGCGAAAATGTATACGGAAACTCCTCCAGAAGAGCGTGAGGCAAGAGTGATTTATAATGCCAACAAACTGCTTGGTATGTATGAATATGCCGATGGCGGAAAACCCGGATACACCCCTGAAACAGGAAGAACACTTGTGGCTTCTGCATCAAAAAACGGATGGAGGGTAATTACGGTTACACTTAACAGCACGAAAGAAGACTGGCAGGAGCATATGAATATGTATGACGAGGTGTTTAGTGCATATAGCCTGCAGAAAGTCATTTCCAAAGGTGACGGACTTGGTACATTCCGTGTAAAAGGCGGGGAATATAACGAGGTTGCCGTTGTTACTGCGGCAGATGTGTATGTTCCCGTAAGAAACGGTATGCAGGCAGGTAAAACAATTGATGTTCAGCAAAGGACACTTGATGCACCGGTTATAAGCGGGCAGGATATGGGGCAGGCATCCGTTACGTTTGAAAATGGATTTAGCGTGCAGGTACCGGTTGTAACATCGGATAATGTAGAAAAGAAAAGTAAAAATATTATAGTTGTTATATGGGAAATCATACTGGCACTTTTTGGAGTTGAATAAAATGCAGGAGATAAGACTGCAGAAGTTTATGGCAAACGCGGGCGTTTGTTCAAGACGACATGCAGAAGAAATGATAGCTGCCGGCAAGGTTAAAGTAAACGGAAAAACTGTAACCGAGCTTGGCACAAAAATAGACCCCGACTACGATAAGGTCGAGGTGGGCGGCGAGTTTATAAAGTTAACCGAAAAGAAATATTATATAATGCTTAATAAACCGTCGGGATATATAACCACGGCGGAAGATACACACGGTCGCCGGACGGTTATGGACCTTGTAACCGAGCTTTCGGCAAGAATTTACCCCGTCGGCAGACTTGATGCCGATACGGAAGGACTACTTCTTCTTACTAACGACGGCGAGTTTGCAAACCGCGTTATGCACCCGTCAAAAAATATGACAAAGGTGTATATTGCACAGGTAAAGGGTATGCCGAGTTTAGCCACTCTTAAAACACTTGCGGCGGGTGTTGATATAGGCGATTATGTATCGCGCCCCGGAAAAGCGGAGCTTGTTACAGGGAATAAGAATGTATCAACAGTTAAAATAGAAATAGGCGAAGGGAAAAAACGTCAGGTAAGAAGAATGCTTGATGCTGTAGGGCATCCGGTAATAAACCTTAAGCGTGTGCAGATAGGGCCGATAATGCTTGGTAATCTACCGCTTGGCAGATGGCGACATCTTCGCGAAGAAGAAATAAACAGGTTGGTGAGATAAATGTTTAAAATAATTCCCGTACCCATGAATGACATTGACAAAGCAATGGATTATCTTGGTACGGACACAAAAGGAATGATTCTTGCGTGCTACGAAGAAGAGGGAATAACGGGCGCGGCAAGTTTTGACATAGCGGATGGCAAAGGTTTTTTTGAATATATGAAGACCGACAAACCCGAAATGGAAAATGTAATGGGCAAATCTGTACTTAATTTTCTTGAACTTCACGGCATACTTGACGTGTATGCAAAGAAGGGAACAAAAGATGAGTATTTTAAATCGCTGGGATTCAAACCCGCAGAAAAAGAAGAAAACGGCTGGGGGTTATACCTCAATTTAGAAGGATATTTTACCCATCAGCATTAGGAAGGAGCAGTGTACTATGGAAAATATGGACAACACAATTCTGCACAACAAAAGCGACAAACAAAACAAGGTTGAATTTATTATGGAAGCCGTTTACGGTGCGCTGAAGGAAAAAGGATACAATCCGGTAAGCCAGATTGTAGGATACATTATGTCCGGAGACCCAAGCTATATTACAAGTCATCAGGGAGCAAGAGCGCTTATAACAAAAATTGAACGTGACGAGCTTCTTGAAGAATTTGTAAAAAGCTATGTAGAAAAGTTTTAAGTAAGCTTCGGGGGAAAACGGGATGACACTGAATGAATACAAACAGTTTGTGTGTGGACGGCGTGTGTGCGCCATAGGCATCGGCGTAAGCAATGTGCCGCTTATTGAGTTTTTGCTTGAATGCGGCGCGGTCGTAACCGCTTGTGATAAAAAGGAAAAGACCGAGCTTGGCGATATAGCGAAAAAATTAGAAAAGCTTGGCGTAACACTTATCTGCGGCGAAGATTATCTTAACAATCTTGATTTTGAAATCATATTCAAAACACCGGGTATGCGCCCCGATGTGCAGGAGCTTGAGGATGCGCGTAAAAAAGGCGCTATTGTAACAAGTGAGATGGAGCTGTTTTTTGAGCTTTGCCCCTGTAAAATAATTGCAGTTACGGGAAGCGACGGAAAAACCACCACAACAACACTTATTTATGAAACACTTAAAAAAGCCGGATATACCTGCCACCTCGGCGGTAACATAGGACGTCCTCTTATCGGCGATATCGAAAAAATAACCGAATCAGATATGGCGGTGCTTGAGCTTTCAAGCTTTCAGCTTTATACAATGAAAAAATCGCCCGATGTTGCGGTTATCACAAATCTTGCGCCAAACCATCTTGACTGGCATACGGATTTAGATGAGTATCTGGAAGCAAAGAAAAACATATTTAAGTTTCAGTCCGGTGAAAATACTCTTGTACTTAACCACGATAATGATGTTACAGATGCCCTTGACAGCGAATCTGCGGCATCTGTCCGTAAATTTTCGCGTGTAGGCACTGCTCAAAACGGTGTAATGCTTATGGACGGCGACATTGTTTATGTTGAAGATGGCAAAACAGAAAAGATAATGGACAAAACGGACATAAGACTACCGGGTGAACATAACGTTGAAAACTATATGGCAATGGCGGCGGCGGTTAAAGATTTCGTTTCGCCTGAAACCATAAAAGAGGTTGCAAAAACCTTTGGTGGCGTGGCGCACAGAATAGAGTTTGTAAGGGAAGTCGGCGGCGTTAAGTTTTATAACGATTCCATTGCATCAAGCCCGAGTAGAACAACTGCGGCACTTAATTCCTTTGATAAAAAGATTATTCTTATTGCCGGCGGATATGATAAAAAAATCCCGTTTGATGACCTTGGAGTACTTATCTGCGAAAAGGTAAAAAAGCTTGTGCTTGTAGGTCATACAGCGGAAAAAATAAAAGCGGCAGTAGATAAAGCAGGCACAGTTCCGACTTCGGTTTCTACCGACTTTAAAGAGGCGGTTCTGACTGCATATAAGCAAGCGGAAGAGGGCGACATAGTTGTTCTTTCGCCGGCGTGCGCTTCGTTTGATTTATTCAAAAACTTTGCAGAGCGCGGCAACTTATTCAAACAGATAGTAAACGAAATTCAAGATAAAGGGTGATTTAAGGTGAGTGAAAAATTTTATATAACTACAGCCATTGCGTATACATCAAGGAAACCGCATATAGGTAATACTTATGAGGTTGTACTTACTGACGCAATTGCAAGATATAAAAGAGAAAGAGGATATGATGTGTTCTTCCTTACAGGAACGGACGAGCATGGTCAGAAAATTCAGCAGCTTGCTGATGAACAAGGTATCGAACCGCAGAAATATGTTGATGGTGTTGCGGGCGAAATTCGTGATATCTGGGACCTTATGAACACAAGCTACGACAAGTTCATAAGAACAACAGACGATTATCACGTAAAAGCCGTTCAGCGAATTTTCAAAAAATTCTATGACCAGGGCGATATTTATAAAAGTGAATACGAAGGCTGGTACTGCGTACCTTGTGAATCATTTTTTACAGAAACACAGCTTGTAGACGGATGCTGTCCTGACTGCGGAAGAAAGGTTGAAAAAACCAAAGAAGAATCCTATTTCTTCAAAATGAGCAAATATCAGGATGCACTTCTTAAGCATATCGAAGAAAATCCTGATTTTATTCAGCCTGAATCACGCAAACGTGAAATGGTAAACAACTTCTTAAAACCGGGTCTTCAGGACCTTTGTGTTTCAAGAACATCTTTCAAATGGGGTATCCCTGTTGAATTTGATGATAAACACGTTGTTTATGTATGGATTGACGCCCTTTCAAACTACATCACCGCGCTTGGATTTGACGGCGATGGCGGCGGCGACCTTTATAATAAATACTGGCCGGCAGATGTTCATATCATCGGTAAGGACATTCTTCGTTTCCATACAATCTACTGGCCGATTATGCTTATGGCACTCGGACAACCCCTGCCGAAAAAAGTGTTCGGTCATCCGTGGCTTCTTTCCGGCAACGATAAAATGAGTAAATCCAAAGGTAACGTAATGTATGCGGACGACCTTGTAAGACATTTCGGTGTTGATGCAATGAGATATTATCTTCTTTCCGAAATGCCGTTTGCGCAGGACGGTACAATTACCTATGAAACCATTATTGCAAGATTCAATTCCGAGCTTGCAAATACCCTTGGTAACCTTGTTAACAGAAGTGTGTCAATGGTAAATAAATATTTCGATGGTCAGATTTACAAAAACGGCACAGCAGACAGCGTTGATGAAGAGCTTAAAGCGGCAGCTATGGAAGCGGTTAAGCTGACGGAAGAAAAAATGGACGAATACAGGGTGGCGGACGCACTTGAAGCAATATTCAATCTAGCCCGTCGCAGTAACAAATATATTGACGAAACAATGCCGTGGTCACTTGCAAAAGACGAAGCGGGCAAGGAAAGACTTAAAGCGGTTATGTATAATCTTATTGAATCAATAAGATTTATTGCAGTTCTTTTAAAACCGTTTATGCCGAGCGCAAGCGCAGAAATATTGAAACAGATTAACTGTGAAGATTTAAGCGGATGGGAAACTCTTGCAACATTTGGCGCAACAGGCGAAATTAAAGTTGGTACTCCGGAAGCCCTTTTTGCACGTATTGATGAAGCTAAAAAGCTTGAAGAAATTGAAAGCGAGCTTACACCACCGGCAAAAGACCTTAAGCTTAAAGAAGAAATTTCAATAGAAGATTTTGCAAAACTTGATTTAAGAGTTGCAAAGGTAGTTGAGGCAGAAAAGGTTGAAAAAGCGGATAAGCTTTTAAAACTTACACTCGACCTTGCAGGTAACACAAGAACAATCGTTTCGGGTATTGCAAAAAGCTATAAACCGGAAGATATGATTGGTAAAAACGTAATTGTAATTGCAAATCTTAAACCTGCAAAAATCCGCGGTGTTGAATCCTACGGTATGCTCCTTGCGGCATCAGACGGAGAAGACGTTTTTGTCTGCACAACAGACGGGGATGTTGAAAGCGGAACGTCAGTAAGCTGATGTAAATGAAAGGATAAACTATGCTTTTTGATTCACATACCCATCTTGACGACAGAAAGTTTGATGCTGACAGAGATGAGGTAATACAGGAAATTTTAAACGCCGGTGTTACCTATGCGCTTAATGCCGGTGCTGATATGGACAGCTCAAGACGTGCAATTGCGCTTTCCAAAAAATATCCGTTTATATATGCATCTGTCGGGGTGCACCCATCGGATGCGGTATATATGACGGAAGAGAATATTGAACACTTACGCACTCTTGCGGCAGAAGAAAAGGTTGTTGCAATAGGGGAAATCGGTCTTGATTATCATTATGATAATACGGAAAGAAAAGCGCAGAAAAAATGGTTTGACAGACAAATGAGCCTTGCGCTTGATCTTGAAATGCCGGTCATAATACATGACCGCGAAGCGCACGGCGACTGTATGGAAATCCTTTCTAAATATGATTTAACAAAAACAGGCGGCGTACTGCACTGCTTTTCGGGAAGTGCCGAGATGGCTCGACAGGCAATAAAAATGGGAATGTATATTTCCTTTGCCGGTCCCGTAACATATAAAAATTCTGTTAATTTAAAAGAAGTTGCAGCAAGCATTCCAATGGATAAAATCCTTATAGAAACGGACAGTCCGTACCTTCCGCCCAGAGCCTACAGAGGACAAAGAAACACATCCGCATATGTGGGACTTGTGGCAGAGGAGATTGCACAGCTTCGTGGTATGGATACGGAAGAAGTAGCAAAGAAAACAATGGAAAACGCAAAAAGACTCTTTAAAATCGGGTGATACAAATGGATAACACAATTCTTTATGAATACGGCGGCGGTCTTTACATAAACCTGACCAATGCCTGCACAAATAAATGTAAATTCTGTATAAGAGATTTTTCAGGCATTGCGGGATATGACCTGTGGCTTAATCATAATCCGTCGGCAGACGAGGTTATTGAAGAGCTTAAAAAGACAGACCTTTCAAAATATAACGAGGTTGTATACTGCGGCTACGGCGAACCGATGATAAGATTTGATGAGCTTATCAAAAGTGCAGATTACATCAAAAGTGTGTCGGACCTTAAAATACGTCTTAATACAAACGGTCACGCAAACCTTATACACAAAAGGGACGTTACGCCGGAACTAAAAGGCAGAATTGATATTATTTCGATAAGCCTTAACGGCAGAGATGCGGCGCAGTATAACGATATCTGTCTGCCGGAGGTTTCCGGTGCATATGAGGCTATGCTTGACTTTACAAAAAAGGTAAAAGCATACGTGCCGAAGGTTATTATGAGCGTTGTTGAT
>JAZRHB010000094.1:0-7921 GCA_045644605.1 Clostridia bacterium | reverse complement strand
AAGATTGCCCTTCCCACTCTTACCATGGTAGAGCCTTCTTCAATAGCAATTTCATAATCGTTTGTCATACCCATCGAAAGATGCTGCATAACAGTATTATTATACTTCTCTTCTTTCTTTTTTTCAAACAAAATCCGAAGTATTTCAAAAATATTTCGGCTTTCTGACATTTCGCCCGCATCTATTGGGGGAATTGTAATAAGCCCTTTTATTTTTATGCCGGGAAGCGTTTCAGCATATTCAAGAAGTGCGTCAAGCTCTTCCGGGCAGATGCCGCTTTTTGTTTCTTCTCCCGAAATGTTGACCTGAACAAGCGTATCGATTATTCTGCCGCGCTTTACCGCCTGAGCCGATATTTCCTTTGCAAGATTTTTTGAATCAAGCGAATGTATAAGGTCTACTTTATCAGCAATATATTTCACTTTGTTTGACTGAAGGTGTCCTATAAGGTGAATATTTACGCCTTTTTTAATATCGTCGTATTTTTCGCAAAGCTCCTGCACACGATTTTCGCCGATATGGGTAAGACCGCCGCTGATCCCTTCGTTTATCACATCTGCACCATGGGTTTTTGTAACACCGACAAGTGTTATCTCCTGCGGGTTTCTTCCCGCGCGAATACAGGCTTTTTCAATATTTTCTTTAACAATTTCTATATTTTGTGCGATACTCATTCAAGCACCACCTCATCATAAAGCAGCAGCGGATTTTCGCCCTGATTATTTTCTTCCACTATTGCAATATCGTCATCTTTATATAAGACGTTTACATATTTCATCTGCTTTTCTGCTCCGCCGGAAACATATACAACGTCTTTACCCGCATCATTTTTAAGTGCTTTTGCCGGAATCTGAAGTCCTTTATAGTTTTTGAGCACTATATTTACAGTAGTTTTTCTTAAGTTTTGCAACTGCGAAAGCTCAACCGAACCTTTAAGATAAAGAACTACTTTCCCGTCTTCCGGGTCGGATATTTTTTTAACTCTGCACTTTTCAGTAATATCTCCTTCGTCAGTAAACCTTACTTCAAGTTCATTACCCACGTGAATTCCCTGCAGCTTCTTTTCTTCGCAGACAATTGCCATAATCCATTCGGAATTATCTATTACTTTACATATACTGAGAGGATAAATGCTTTTATCCACCGTATATTCTTTCTTTGCAATCAGTTCTTCTACCGTGCTAACGGTAAGTGTATCTATACTTTTTAAGTTAAGTGTTTCTTCAAGTCCGTCTGCCGATATGGAAAAAATTCCGGGTGCCGGTGCAAAAAGACCGGTTTTGTTTCCCATAAGCTGATTTTCAAGCTCCTGTTTTTGCATGTTAAGAGTATCAATAACAGATGCTTTTGTGCTTGTACCTCCGCCTGCTATGTTTGCTTTCCTTTCAAGCAGAACATCTATCTCGGCACGGATTTTATTAATTTCTTCCTGATTTCCTGCCGCTGCAAGGGAGGAAATCTCTTTTGTATATGCGGCAATTTTATTATCTATACTGATAGTATCGTCAACAAAAGCTTCTTCTGTGCTTCTTGCGTTTGTTGCCGCTTTAATTTTTTCGTTTATTACATTGATTTTGCTGATAAGCTCTTTATCAGGCTCGCCGATATAGTAATATCCTATGGTCTGCCCTCTGTGCACCTTACTTCCGCCTGCCGCACTGTTCTGAAAATATCCGTTGCCGTCTACTTTTACGGGATACTCATTGCGGATGAAAAGAGCTTCGGCAGAAAGCACATTCTCACGACTGCCCGAAACAGCAGTTGCCACAGTAAAGCTGTTTGAAACACGTCCATATATGCTCCACATTACAATTATACACAATAATATTATCAAAAGCGGAAGCTTCTGTTTCATTACAATTCTCCTTAAAGGTTTGGCATCTGCCCCGGCGAAAGCCAGGTTACATTGCTTCTTTTGAACCACGTCATCTGACGCTTTGCATAACGGCGCGTTCCCTGCCGTATTATTTCTTTTGTTTCTTCAAGGGTTGTCTTACCCTCAAGGTAGTCCAAAACCTCTTTATATCCAATCCCCTGCATAGAGGTATTGTCCCTTGTACATCCCATTCTTACAAGGTTTTCCACCTCGGCTACAAGCCCCATATCAAACATAATGTCAACGCGGCGATTTATTCTGTCATAAAGAATTTCGCGGTCATACATTATGCCGAATTCTTTATAATCATATATTTTTTCGCCTTTTTTACTTTCTTCAACCTGCTCGGACATCTTTAGTCCTGTTTTTTCGTAGACTTCAAGCGCGCGGATTACCCTTTTAACATTATTCGGGTGGATTTTTGCGGCGGAAATTTCATCAACCTCAGCAAGACGCTTATGAAGTGCATCAATACCATAGGTATCGGCAAACTCTTCAAGTTTCTCCCTTACGGAATTATCTTCATCCTCATCAGAAAGAACAAGGTTGTCCTTTAAAAAATCAATATAAAGACCCGTTCCGCCGGCAATAACAACTTTTTTGTCGCGCTTGTGAATGTCTTTTATAACCTCGTGTGCCATTTTTACATATTCGGCAAGCGAAAAATTTTCTGTAGGGTTAACCACATCAAACATATGATGCGGGATGCCGCACCGCTCCTCAGGTGTTGGTTTTGCACTACCGATGTCCATATATTTATATACCTGCATTGAATCGGCAGAAACAACCTCGCCATCAATGGCTTTCGCTATTTTTACCGCAAGGTCAGTTTTTCCCGATGCGGTAGGACCTTCAACAATTATAAGTGGTATCAAAATAGTTTCCTCTTACTTAATTCTTTTAAACTGCTTTTCAATAAAGCCTTTTTCTATTGCAATTACCGCCGGTCTGCCGTGTGGACAGGTAACGGTTTTATTTTCATCAAGAACTTTGGAAACAAGAACTTTTCTTTCGGCATCGCCAAGGTTTTTGCCGGCTTTTATTGCCGCACGGCACGCTACCGTATAAAGTGCACGCTGCGCCGCCGCCGTTCTTTTATCCATTTTATTCTCGTCAACTCCTGATGCGATTTCAGAAATCACCTTGCCGACATCTTCACCTTCTATATCTGCGGGAACGGCGGATACACAAACATCATTTGTGCCGAAATCCTGAATTTCAAAACCTATTTCCTCAAAAAACGATGTGTTTTCGAGAACGCACGCTTTTTCGGACGGCTGAAGTGTTATCACCTGCGGGGAAAGCAGTTGCTGGGCAAAAAACTCCCGTTTTTCCAGTTTTTCCACAAGGTCCGCATATACAATATGCTCGTGTGCGGCGTGCTGGTCAACAAGAAGAAGATTATTGCCCTTTTCTACTAATATATAAGTTTTAAATAACTGTCCAATTATATTATACTCTATTTCCCGATTCTGTTCAAGACCTAATTGAACATATTCGCCTAAATTTTTTGGTATATTTTCACTTCTGTCTTCAGGAACAAATTCCACTTGAGTGCTTTCTGCAAAGGTCTGTCCGAAACGTGGCGCACTGTTAAAAGTAACTTCAGTTTCATCCGGTTCCGTAGGCTCTTCTTTACTTTTCACAGCCATCACATGATCGCCGCTTGTCGCCTGAAATTCTTTCAGTTTTGAAAGATAATCAACCTCACCCGCTTTTTCGGGAACATCAGGAAAATTCTGCGGCACCTCCGGTTTTTCCGGCTGCCTTATCTGCGGCATAACTGCAGTATTCTGATACGCATTTTTTACCGCGTGGTAAACCACGCCGTATATTTTGCTTTCGTCCGAAAACTTTACTTCAAGCTTTGCCGGATGAACATTTATATCTATTTTATCAGCCGGAATATCAAGCTTAAGCACAAGCACCGGATGCGATCCTTGCGGAATAAATCCCGTTGTTGCTTCCGCTACGGCGCTCATCATCATTCTGCTGACAATAGGTCTGTTATTTACGTAATATGTCTGCATATTGCGTGTTTTTTTAGCATATACAGGATTTGAAATAACGCCCGAAACCTTAACAATTCCGTCGGTATATTCAAGTGGGCGAAGCTGACTTACCACTTCTTTGCCGTATATGGTAAAGAGCGTGTTCATAAGGTTTGCATCCCCCGGAGTGAACAGCTTTTCCGCACCGTCGTTTATAAATCGCATCGATATTTCGGGGTGTGCAATTGCCATTTTGCGCACTACCTCTTCAATATATCCGGCTTCGGTAGAATCCTTTTTAAGGAATTTCATTCGTGCCGGCACGTTGTAGAACAAATCGTTCACTGTTATGCAGGTACCCACAAAACCGGGCATTTCTTCCGCATTTTCAATTTCGCCGTAGTTTGCATTACAAACCATACCGGTTTCAAATTCCAGCGTTCTTGTATAAAGGCTTACCTTGGCAACCGCCGCAATGGATGCAAGCGCTTCGCCACGGAAACCAAGTGTATATATACTGTTTAAATCTTCGGGTTTTGATATTTTGCTTGTGGCGTGGCGCAAAAACGCATTTCCCACATCTTCCGGATGGATACCGCAGCCGTTGTCGGTTACTTTAATCTGTTTTATTCCGCCGCCTTTGATTTCAACCGTAATAATACTTGCGCCGGCATCTATTGAGTTTTCAACAAGCTCTTTTACTGCCGAGGACGGTCTTTCAACAACCTCGCCCGCAGCTATCATATTGGCTAAATTCTTGTCAAGCAGTTTTATAAACATCCGGATTCACCCTTTTATCAGATATTTTCTATTTCTTTTTTGATTTTGTAAAGGAAATTCATTGCCTCAATCGGCGTGAGTGTATCAATACTCATTTTGCGGATTTCTTCAATAAGACCCATTGCAATCTGGTCTTCAAAGCTGATTTCCGCTGCCTGCACTTTCGGTTTCGGAACGTCAAGTGTTTCCTTGCCCGATTCAAGATTTACAAGGATTTCCCTTGCACGTTTTATAACCTTATCGGGAATTCCCGCTAAGCGAGCAACCTCAACACCATAGCTGTCATCCGCACCGCCGCGTATAATTTTACGCAGGAAAATTATATCTTCCCCACGTTCTTTCACCGCAACGCAGTAGTTTTTAACACCGGGTATTGTTTCTTCAAGCTTTGTAAGCTCGTGATAATGTGTTGCAAACAGAGTTTTTGCACCGCATTTTTTTGCGTCCGCCGTATATTCAAGCACCGACCACGCTATTGCAAGTCCGTCGTATGTGCTTGTACCTCTGCCGATTTCGTCATATATGATGAGGCTGTTTTTGGTTGCGTGTTTTAAGATATGTGCAACCTCGTTCATTTCCACCATAAACGTACTCTGACCGGAAGCAAGGTCGTCGGATGCGCCGACTCTTGTAAATATACTGTCAACAATACCTATTCTTGCGCTTTCGGCAGGAACAAAGCAACCAATTTGTGCCATAAGCGTAATTACCGCTACCTGACGCATATATGTGGATTTTCCCGCCATATTCGGTCCTGTTATGATAAGAAGTCTGTCATCTGAATCATTTAGACGAGTATCGTTTGGCACGAACATTTCGTCGGAAAGCTTTTCAACAACGGGGTGTCTGCCCTGTCTTATATCAATTACGCCCGAAGTATCAACCGTCGGTTTGCAGTAGTTCTGTTTAGCCGAAACCTCCGCAAAGGAACAAAGTCCGTCAAGTGTACCGACTGCCACTGCACTTGCTGAAATCCTGTCCTGATGACGTGTTATTTCCGCCCTTACCTCTTCAAAAAGCTCGTGTTCAAGAGCTATGGATTTTTCGGACGAACCAAGTATCATATCTTCAAGCTCTTTAAGTTCTGCTGTAATATATCTTTCGCCGTTTGTAAGCGTTTGTTTTCTTATGTATGTTTCAGGAACGGAATCCTTATGTGAATTTGACACTTCAATATAGTATCCAAAAACCTTGTTAAATCTTATTTTAAGGTTTTTTATACCTGTTTTTTCACGCTCTTCCGCTTCCATTTTTGCAAGCCACTCTTTACTGTTTGTAAGCGCATTTTTAAGCGTATCAAGTGTTTCGTTATATCCTTTTTTGATAAACTCGCCGTCTTTTATTTTCATTGGCGGTTCGTCCACAATTGCACGGTCAATGAGTGATGCCACGTCTTCAAGTCCGTCCATTTTCGCAAGGACATCTTTAAGGATATTGCTTGAAACTCCGGACATTCTCGATATGATATGCGGAAGCTCCTGAAGTGATGTTTTAAGCGAAACAAGGTCTTTCGGTCCGGCACCTTTAGCCACAATTCTTCCCATCAGACGCTGAATATCGCGCACACCGGAAAGCATTTCCATTATTTCCGAGCGTAGCATAATATCGCCCATAAGCTCTTCAACACCGGCAAGACGTTTGTTTATAAGCACACAACTGCGAAGCGGCCGGTCAATCCATTTACGAATCTGACGTCCGCCCATTGCGGTTTTTGTTTTGTCAAGCACCCACATAAGACTGCCTTTTTTTGCTTTGTTTCGCATTGTTTCGGTAATCTCAAGGTTGCGTTTTGTGTTCGGGTCAATATTCATATATTCGCCCGAGCTGTAATATTCAATTTTACTGATATGCGAAATATCGGTTTTCTGTGTTTTTTCTATGTATCTGATTGCGCCCGCTACCGCCGGTGCGGAAAGCTCATCGAAATTCACATCTCCCGCCGCACCGAATTTATCGGCAAGTTTTTCGCGCGGAGATTCGAAATATCCGGCATTATCATAGGTTATATATACATCAAAGGATGCAAGTATTTTTTTGATATTGACATCGTTCTCACATTCGGGGCAAATAACCGCTTCCGTTGGTGAAAACCTTGAAATTTCGGTAATAAGATTCTGATAAATTTCTTCGTCAATAACCGTGGCATAAAGCTCGCCTGTTGAATAATCGGCAAAAGAAAGTCCAAGCTCGTTCGCTTTTTTATACACCGACATAAGGAAGTTATTTTTTGTTTGTTCAACTGCACCGTCGGTAATGATTGTTGACGGAGTTATAACCTTTATAACATCCCTTTTAACAATTCCTTTAACCGATGCCGGGTCTTCCATTTGTTCGCAGATTGCAACCTTATACCCCTTTTCAATAAGCTTTGTTATATATCCGTCGGCACTGTGATACGGAACGCCGCACATCGGTGCACGCTGCTCCATTCCGCAGTCTCTGCCGGTAAGCGTAAGTTCAAGCTCCCTTGATGCAGTTTCGGCATCGTCAAAAAACATCTCGTAAAAATCGCCGAGACGGTAGAACAAAATACAGTCTTTATAATTTTCTTTAACACCAAAATATTGCTGCATCATTGGCGTGTATGACATAAACTTTCGCTCCTTATTGCGCCTTAAGGCGAGGGGAATCAAACCCATAAGCCTTAATTGTTAACTTTTCATCCTTGTAAATTCCCTGCGTTTAAGGTCGAAGAGTTTAAAACCTTTAAATTTTGATGGAATACAAAGAAAATTCAAAAATAATACTCGCGTATATTTGCAGAATTTTCTGCAGCATTACGCAAAATTTATGGTTTTAAACCTTGTGGTGTTTGGTTCCACTCGGCTTAAATTAGTGGCATCCTCCACAGGTATGGCAATGTCCTGAGCATCCACCCTCGTGGCCCGCATCTTCTTCGCCCATTATATAGAATTTAATAATCTGATTTACTCTTGCAAGAACTGCTTCCGCTTCTTCTTTAGTTTCTGTATATGCTCTTATAACATCATTTTCAAGAAGCTTTGCATAGTCATCGGACATCTGTTTTTTGATGTTTACCATTTCTTCGGGAGTAATGTCTTCAGCCTGAAGCTTTTCAACATATTTTTCCTGATTCTGTGTATATTCTTCTATAAGTGCAAGTGCGGTTTCGTCGGTTTTAAAAGCCGCTTCCGCCTCATAATATTTTGTAAATTCTTCGCTTTCTCTGAGTGTTTTTCCAAGTATTCTTGCCTGTTCAAGTACTTCCATTTTTATACCCTTTCCCCTACCATATAGTAGGTTTTGATTTTTG
>JAZRHB010000093.1:0-3997 GCA_045644605.1 Clostridia bacterium | reverse complement strand
CACAGAGCCGCTGTTATGAACGATAAATTTTATGAAGGCGATTTAAGGGATGAAGCTTTTTTAAACGGCGTTTTTGAAGAAAACGAAATTGAAGCGGTAATTCAGTTTGCGGCAGATTCGCTTGTTGGAGAAAGTGTTGAAAATCCGTTTAAATATTATAACAATAATATGATTTCAACTCTCCGTCTGCTTGAAGCAATGAACCGCTACGGCGTTAAAAAGATAGTATTTTCTTCAACTGCCGCTACATACGGGGAGCCGAAAAACATCCCCATTCTCGAAACCGACCCGACAGAGCCTACAAATCCGTACGGCGAAACAAAGCTTTCGGTTGAAAAGCTTCTCAAATGGGCGGATAATGCATACGGCATAAAATATGTGGCACTGCGTTATTTCAATGCCGCAGGTGCGGATATAGAGGGTAACATAGGCGAAGACCATACACCCGAAAGCCATCTTATCCCGATTATCTTGCAGGCGGCACTCGGTAAGCGTGAGCATATTTCAATTTTTGGTGACGATTATAATACTCCCGACGGTACCTGCGTGAGAGATTATATCCACGTTACAGACCTTGCGGATGCACATATAAAAGCAATTGATTACCTTGCAAAAGGTAACGACAGTGCGGCGTATAACCTTGGTAACGGAACAGGATTTTCCGTTAAAGAGGTTATTGAAACCGCGAGAAAAGTTACGGGAATAAATATAAAAGCCGTTATGGCAGAGCGTCGTGCAGGCGACCCTGCAACACTTATCGCATCTTCGGAAAAAGCTAAACGTGAACTTGGCTGGACCCCGAAATACGGCGACCTTGAAACAATAATCAAAACTGCTTGGCAGTGGCATAAAAACCATATCAACGGTTACGATGATAAAAATTAATTAAGGAGAGATAAAAATGGACAAAGAAAAAGTAATTACTAAAATAACCGACGTCGGTGTTGTTGCGGTTGTTCGTGCAGAATCGAGCGACCAGGCAATCAGAATTGCAGACGCTTGTATTGAAGGCGGAATTCCTGCAATCGAACTTACATTCACAGTACCGAGAGCTAATAAGGTAATCGAAGACCTTGCTGCAAAATATTCACACGGCGAAATCATCCTTGGTGCAGGTACAGTTATGGACCCGGAAACTGCAAGAATTGCAATCCTTGCAGGTGCTGAATACGTAGTAAGCCCGTATTTCAACGCCGAAACTGTTAAAACATGTAACAGATACCGTGTTCCGTGTATGCCCGGCGCAATGACAATCAAAGAAGTTGTTGAAGCAATGGAAGCAGGAGCAGACATCGTTAAAATCTTCCCAGGAGACCTTTTCGGACCGAAGATTATAAAAGACATCAAAGGACCTATCCCTTATGCTAAAATGATGCCTACAGGCGGCGTTGATATTGACAACGTTCACGAATGGATTAACGCAGGCGCAGTAGCAGTAGGAACAGGCAGCAGCCTTACAAAAGGCGCAAAAACAGGCGACTATGCAGCTGTAACAGCAACTGCAAAACAGTTCGTTGCAAAAGTAAAAGAAGCAAGAGAAGCTAAGAAATAATTGTTTTTGAAAGGGGCAAACACCAATGAAAATAGTTACAATGGGCGAAATTATGCTCAGATTATCAACACCGGTAAATGAAAAATTCATCCAGGCAGACGAGTTTGACGTATGCTACGGCGGCGGCGAAGCTAACGTTGCAGTATCACTTGCAAACTACGGCCACGATGCTGAATTCGTAACAAAAGTTCCTGAAAACCCAATTGGCGAATGTGCAGTTGCAGCACTCCGCAAAATGAATGTTGAAACAAAAAACATTGCACGTGGCGGCGAAAGACTGGGTATATATTTCCTTGAAACAGGCGCAGCAATGAGAGCTTCAAACGTTGTTTACGACAGAGCTCATTCTTCAATTTCAACTGCTAAAGCTGAAGATTTTGATTTTGATGCAATTTTTGACGGTTGCGATTGGTTCCACTTCACAGGAATCACACCGGCAGTTTCCGACGCAGCAGCTGAACTTACAGAAGCTGCACTTAAAGCTGCAAAAGCTAAAGGCGTAAAAGTTTCCTGCGACCTTAACTTCAGAAAAAAACTCTGGTCAAGCGAAAAAGCTCAGAAGGTTATGTCAAACCTTATGCAGTATGTTGACGTTTGTATCGGTAACGAAGAAGATGCTGAAAAAGTTCTTGGCTTCAAACCGGGTAACACAGACGTTACAAGCGGCGAGCTTGAACTTGCAGGATACAAATCAATTTTTGAACAGATGGTTGCAAAGTTCAACTTTGAATATGTAATTTCATCACTGCGCGTTTCACATTCCGCATCCGACAATGGATGGTCAGCATGTATCTATTCAAGAGATACAAAAGAATTCTATCATTCAAGAGAATACAGAATTGCACCTATCGTTGACCGTGTAGGCGGCGGCGACAGCTTTGCCGGCGGTACAATCTGCGGATTCCTTGACGGCAAAAACTTTAAAGATGCACTTGAATTCGGTGTTGCAGCATCAGCCCTCAAACACACAATTCCGGGAGACTTCAACCTCGTTTCAAGAAAAGATGTTGATGCTCTCGTAGGCGGAGACGGCAGCGGCCGTGTTCAGAGATAACAACTGAAAAAACACAAGGGATTGGCATTGCCAATCCCTTATTTTATTTATTTTCTTCGGTAATACCCTCAATTAAATCTGTAACTACTTGATTTAATTCGGTGGCATTTTTTGATGTAATAACAGATCTTCCGGATTTTTCTTCTATTTCTTTTCTTGCATTGCCTGCTACACTACCACCCTGCTTGGCTACCTCAACATTTTCTTTAAATGTTTGCGGATTTGTAGTTTTTGAAAGTTCGGTAGTTGTTGCTTCAGCAAGCATATTAAGCACAAGTTCAAGAGTGCTCATATTATCTCTTAAATTTTCTTTTTTAAGTCCTTTGAGGTTTTTATATTTTTTTGTTGTCATTCCGGACCATGCTTTTGTGATTTCGTCAGTAAGTATGGCATATTCTATGCCCTTTTGAACTCCTCGGGCTTCCCATTCATCCGTTAATTCTTTGCGTACTTGAATAGCTTGTAATCTTTGATTTATCCATTCGCGGGTGTAACCTTTTTTTTGATATGTTTCAAGTGCTCTTTCAATGGTAAGTTCGGGGTCAATTGTTTCGTCTATTCTTTCCTTACCTACCTCGGCAAGCCACATTTTAAACGGTTCTGCTTTAGGAGAAGGAATTGATTGAATGAGTCGCAGAAGATTAGTCGTATCAACCACATCTGTAATTCGGTTTTTCCCATCAGCGGCTGTCATTTTCAAAGCGTGACAATTTGTCACGGTTTCATTACCTTCCGCTTTTAAACGCTGTTTTAACTTTCTCCAATATGCAGTTGGATCATTGCTGTCTGTCAAAACGGACACAACATCAACAACAGAAAAATACCATTCTTCTTTTTCTTCATTCCATGCAGTTCTTATTTTCTTATCTTCAAATATTTTAACTTTATTGTCCATATGTATAACCTCCGATTTGCTAATTTCATTATAGCACAAAATTGAAATCAAAGCAATGTTTTTGCCGAGTTTTACTTTTGTTATACTTTTTCTCTGTGCTGAAAGTATTCACGAAAGAAATCCGCCGTAAAGGCGGATTTTACATTAATTATTTCCTTTTAATTTTTCGCTCTGGTCTGCAGCGGTGAGAGAATCGATAAGCTCGGTTAAGTCACCGTTTAATATCTGTTCAAGCTTATGGAGTGTAAGTCCGATTCGGTGGTCGGTTACACGGCCCTGCGGATAGTTATAAGTTCTGATACGTTCACTTCGATCGCCCGTACCAACCTGACTCTTACGTTCGTCAGCCATTTCCTTGTGCTTTTGTCTTTCAGCCTCTTCATAGAGTTTAGAACGCAGAATTTTCATTGCCGCATCCTTATTCTGATGCTGACTTCTTTCGGACTGACACGCAACAACAATACCTGTCGGCAGATGTGTAATACGAACGGCAGAC
>JAZRHB010000092.1:0-2657 GCA_045644605.1 Clostridia bacterium | reverse complement strand
CTTCTTCATACACAATTTCCAATCAAAAATAATCCAATTTATTATACCATATTATAAAGCAATTTGCAAGAAAAAAATGTAAATATTTATTATATAAGGTAGAAAATCGTTTTCCGGTTGACAAGAGGGACGAATAATTATAAAATAAAACTATGATTTTTGATAAAGGAATGATTTATATGATGTTTGGCGGATTTCAAAAACTTACGTTGCTTGATTTTCCCGGCAGGGTTGCGTGCACGCTTTTTACAAAAGGGTGCAATTTCCGTTGCCCGTTTTGCCATAACGCCCTGCTTGTAACGGATATAGATGATATAAGCTATACAGACACAGAAATACTTGACTATCTTGAAAAACGCATAGGTATACTCGACGGTGTTTGCATAACAGGCGGCGAGCCTCTTATGCAAAAGGGTCTTGAAGATTTTATAAATAAGGTAAAAGCTCTTGGCTATGCGGTAAAGCTTGATACCAACGGAAGTTATCCCGATAAGCTTAAAGACCTTGTAAATAAAGGTCTTGTTGATTATGTTGCAATGGATATAAAAAATACTATTGAAAAATATCCTCTTACTGCAGGTGTACCAAATGCCAATGTGGAAGAAAGCATAGATTTTCTTCTTTCGGGTGCTGTTCCTTACGAATTTCGCACAACCGTTGTGGCGGAGCACCACAATATATCGGATATAGAGGATATTGCAAAGCGTATTTCGGGTGCGGAAAAATATTTCCTGCAAAAATTTGTCGATTCGGGACATCTTATAGGAGAAAATTTGCACGAAGTGGACGAAAATACTATGAAAAATATGCTTGAAAAGGTAAAAAAATACGTAAAAACCGCAGAATTACGTGGAATTTGATGGATTTTCCCAAAACCACAATATATTGTGTTTTGGGTATTGACAAACAACAATATATGCTGTATAATGTAAATACTTTCGAAAAAAATAAAGGGGGAAATGCATATGTATAACGTAATTAAACGTGACGGCAAACAGGTATCATTTGACTTAAGCAAAATCAGCACTGCCATTACACAGGCTTTCGAAGCTTGTCAGAGACAGTTCAATCAGGATATAATAGATTTCCTTGCACTCAAGGTTACAGCAGAATTTGAACCAAAAATTGAGGACGGAAAAATTGAGGTTGAACATATTCAGGACAGCGTTGAATCCGTACTTATCAAAGCGGGCTACGGCGATGTTGCAAAAGCATACATCATCTACAGAAGACAGAGAGAAAAAATCCGTAACCTTAACGCAACAATGGTTGACTATAAGGCTATCGTGGATAACTACCTCAACATCAACGACTGGCGTGTAAAAGAAAACTCAACAGTAACATATTCTGTTGGTGGTCTTATCCTCAGCAACTCCGGTGCAATTACAGCCAACTACTGGCTTTCCGAAATTTATGATGATGAAATAGGCAATGCACACAGAAATGCCGATATTCATATTCATGACCTTTCAATGCTTACAGGTTATTGTGCAGGATGGTCACTCAAACAGCTTATTCAGGAAGGTCTTGGCGGTGTTCCGGGAAAAATCACATCTTCTCCGGCAAGCCACCTTGCAACCCTCTGTAACCAGATGGTTAACTTCCTCGGAATTATGCAGAACGAATGGGCAGGCGCACAGGCATTCTCATCATTTGACACATACCTTGCTCCGTTTGTAAAGGTAGACAACCTTTCCTACGATCAGGTTAAAAAATGTATAGAATCCTTTACCTACGGCGTAAATACACCAAGCCGTTGGGGTACACAGGCTCCGTTCTCAAACATTACTCTTGACTGGGCCGTTCCTGCCGACCTTGCTGAACTTAACAGTATAGTTGGCGGTAAAGAGCTTGATTGCAAATATAAAGACTGTCAGAAAGAAATGGATATGGTAAACAAAGCGTTTATCGAAATTATGATTGAAGGTGACGCTAACGGACGTGGATTCCAGTATCCTATCCCGACATATTCAATCACAAGCAACTTTGACTGGTCTGAAACAGAAAACAATAAACTTCTGTTTGAAATGACATCCAAATACGGTACACCGTACTTCTCAAACTATATCAACAGCGATATGGAACCGAGCGACGTACGTAGTATGTGCTGCAGACTTCGTCTTGACCTTCGTGAACTCCGCAAAAAATCCGGTGGTTTCTTCGGTAGTGGTGAATCCACAGGTTCGGTCGGCGTTGTAACAATCAATATGCCTAGAATTGCATACCTTGCCGAAAACGAAGCAGATTTCTATGCACGTCTTGACAGAATGATGGATATTTCCGCAAGATCTCTTAAAGTTAAGAGAACTGTTATCAGCAAACTCCTTGATGCAGGTCTTTATCCGTATACAAAACGTTACCTCGGTTCATTTGACAACCACTTCTCAACAATCGGACTTGTTGGTATGAACGAAGCTTGTCTTAATGCTAAATGGGTAGGCGAAAATCTTACACAGGAAAAAGCACAGCAGTTCACAAAAGATGTTCTTAACCATATGCGTGAACGTCTGTCTGATTATCAGGAACAGTACGGCGACCTTTACAACCTTGAAGCAACACCTGCTGAATCAACAGCATTCCGTCTTGCTAAACACGACCTTAAACACTATCCGGAAATCATTACAGCGGGCGAAGATGACGGTACACCGTACTACACA
>JAZRHB010000091.1:0-3979 GCA_045644605.1 Clostridia bacterium | reverse complement strand
CCGTCAAGCGGCGGAATTGGAATAAGGTTAAATACCGCAAGACCCACGTTAAGCGATGCAAACGATGTAATAACTATACCCGCCCATCCATTGAGAATAACATTCGGCGCCGTATATATCAGAACAACGTACACACTTATTGTGATAAACGCCATAATAAGATTTGAAACCGGCCCCGCAAGGCTTACCCATATAATTCCGCGGCTGCCCGATTTTGTAAAGCGGTATGGATTTATCGGCACGGGTTTTGCCCATCCGAAGCCGAGAAAAAACATTGCAAATGCACCAATCCAGTCAATATGCCTGATTGGATTAAGGGTGAGCCTTCCCATTTCTTTTGCTGTTGTATCTCCAAGCTTATACGCCACAAATCCGTGTGCAAATTCGTGCACTGTAAGACATATGAGTATAAGCGGAATTGTAATCAATTTCTGAAGTAACAGTGTCAAAATTCTTACTCCTCCGAATAATAGATATATATAATAATATTATAACATAATATAGCAGATAAATCAACCATTTTATAGTAAAAAAACTGCTGTTACGCATTTTTGTAACAACAGTTAAAATATGTGTTTATTCAATTTCTTTCAAAAACTTTTCAAACGCCACACCATTTTCTCTTTTTTCGCCGATTTCAAGAGAATATTTTGTGGTTTTATAAACAAATGCGGCACTTTTTTCTACCGCTTCTTTAAGAGGTGTACCGCTTACCATATATCCGCAAAGCATAGATGCAAAAAGGTCGCCCGTACCCATATAATGCACGTAAACTTCTTCAGATTCGGCAATAAACCGTTTTCCTCCGCTTACGAAATTTGCAATCCTTCCATTTCTGTGAACGCCCGTAATAACAACGTTTTTTGCCCCAAGCGTATGGATTTTCTCCGCAAGGGTCCATACCTCATCATCGGTATAATTTTCTTTATATTCGCTATCTGCCAGTATGCAAGTTTCAGTCATATTAGGAGTAACAACATCTGCAAGCGAAACAAGACGTTTCATTTTTTCGCACATTACCGGTGTGTATGTGGAATAAATCTTTCCTCCGTCACCCATAACCGGGTCGACAAGAATGGTGCTTTTATCAGATTTTTTGATAAATTTTTCAACTATATCAATTTGTTTTTCACTGCCGAGAAAACCGGTATAAATACAGTCAAAATCAAGACCAAGATGTTCCCACTCATCAATATACGGCAGCATTTTGTCCGAATAATCGTCAAAAAAGTATGTACCAAACCCGGTGTGATTTGAAAGTATCGCCGTTGGAACAGGACAGCACTGAACACCGTGCGCCGAAAGCACCGGCAGTGCTACTGTAAGTGAACATCTGCCAAAACCCGACAAATCATTTATAGCCGCTACCTTTTTCATTTCATTTCGTCCTTTCGGGTTAATGTATCTTCCGTTTCGTGTCTTTTCTTCCTCGTCATAAGTTCCTGTACGGCTTCCTTTACAGGTTTGTTTTCAACCAGAATTTTATATACAGCCGTTGTGATTGGCATTTCAACCTTTGCTTTTTTTGCAAGCTTATATCCTGCAAGTGCAGCAGGCACACCTTCTACAACCATTTTTACTTCTTTTATCGCTTCATCGGCAGTTTTTCCCTGGCCGATAAGAATGCCTGCACGGCGGTTTCTTGAATGCATGCTTGTGCATGTAACAATAAGGTCACCCATACCGGAAAGACCAAAAAATGTTTCCATTTTTGCTCCCATTTTTACACCAAGACGGGCAATTTCCGTCATTCCTCTTGTCATAAGAGCCGCTTTTGCATTATCTCCAAGTCCAAGTCCGTCTGCAATACCGGCACTCAGCGCAATTACATTTTTAAGCGCGCCACCGTATTCCACGCCTGCCATATCATCACTGATATAAACTCTGAAAAAGTCGCACATAAACAGGTCCTGCACTTTTTCGGCAACCTTCTTTTCATCTGCCGCAACAACATTTGTGGTTGCCATTTTTCTGGCAACCTCTTCCGCATGTGACGGTCCCGATAAAATTGCAAGTCTTACGCCGGGAATGTTTTCTTTTATAATTTCAGAAAGACGTTTATAAGTATCGGTATCAAGCCCTTTTGATACGCTTACAAGTATCTGTTTTTTTACATTAATATGTTTTGCAAGTGCCGCAGATGTACCCAAAACACCTTTTGACGGAACAGCCGAAACTATAATTTCCGCATCTTTTACTGCCGCTTCCATATCGGGCAAAAACTCTACATTTTCAGGAATTTCGATACCCGGCAGGTATCTTTTATTTTCTCTGTATTCGATCAGTTCTTTTGTTTCTTCTTCAAGAAAAGACCACAGTTTTACATTATTTCCTTTTGACGCAAGAAGAATAGCAATTGCCGTTCCCCATCCGCCACTGCCAAGAACGCTAACTTTTGTCATATATTAACCCTCCAGTATCTTTTTAAGATATACTCCCGTATAAGATTTCTTGTTTTTTGCAACCTCTTCAGGTGTTCCCACAGCAACAACATTTCCACCTTTATCCCCACCGTCAGGCCCAAGGTCGATTACATAATCCGCCGTTTTTATAACATCAAGATTATGTTCAATTACAATAACCGTATTGCCGCCGCCAACAATCCTGCGAAGCACCTCAATAAGCTTGTGCACATCCGCACTGTGAAGTCCCGTTGTCGGTTCATCAAGAATATATACGGTTTTCCCGGTTGCACGTTTTGAAAGCTCGGTTGCCAGTTTAACCCTCTGCGCTTCACCGCCGGAAAGTGTTGTTGAGCTTTGTCCGATTTTTATATAACCAAGCCCTACATCAAAGAGCGTCTGCAGTTTTCGTTTAATTTTGGGCAGGTTTTCAAAGAATGAAAGTCCTTCTTCAACCGTCATTTCAAGAACGTCATTTATGGTTTTCCCTTTATATTTTACTTCAAGCGTTTCGCGGTTATACCTTTTGCCCTTACACACCTCGCAAGGCACATAAACATCGGGTAAAAAGTGCATTTCTATCTTTATAATACCATCACCGCTGCAGGCTTCACATCTGCCGCCGCGAACGTTAAAACTGAAACGTCCGGCATTGAATCCACGCATTTTAGCATCATTTGTTGCAGCATAAAGCTCGCGGATATCGGTAAACACGCCGGTATAAGTTGCCGGATTTGAACGGGGTGTTCTGCCTATAGGCGACTGGTCAATCTGAATAACCTTGTCAAGCAGGTCAATTCCTTCAATTTTATCACACACACCCGGCATGGTTTTTGCGCCGTTAAGCTCAGATGCAAGTTTTTTATATAAAACCTCGTTAATGAGCGAGCTTTTTCCACTTCCCGATACACCTGTTACTGCAGTCAGCACACCAAGCGGAATTTTCACATTTACTTTATTAAGATTATTTTCTTTTGCACCTTTGATATGCAAAAATCCTCCGTTTCCGGAAAGGCGTTTTTTCGGCACTTCAATTTTCTTTTTGCCGCTTAAATACTGTCCGGTAATGGACCTTTCGCTATTCATTATATCGTCAACCGTACCTGCGGCAACAACCTCGCCGCCGTGCACACCCGCACCGGGACCGATGTCAACAATATAGTCGGCACTCATCATTGTTTCCTCGTCGTGTTCAACTACGATAAGTGTATTACCAAGGTCACGAAGACCTTTAAGAGCTTCAATAAGCTTTGCATTATCCTTCTGATGAAGTCCGATACTCGGTTCATCAAGAATATAAAGTACTCCCGTAAGTCCTGAGCCTATCTGTGTTGCAAGACGGATACGCTGAGCTTCGCCGCCGGAAAGTGTGCCCGACGACCTTGAAAGTGTAAGGTGTTCAAGCCCTACTGTTTTAAGGAACGAAAGCCTTGCATTAAGCTCTTTTATGATTTCGTGTGCGATGGTTTCTTCTTTTTCCGTAAGTTTAAGATTTTTTATAAATTCAAGCTCGTCGGTTACTGACATATCGGTAAATTCTTTTATGTTTTTACCGCCGACTTTAACCGAAAGCACCT
>JAZRHB010000090.1:0-6551 GCA_045644605.1 Clostridia bacterium | reverse complement strand
TTACCATATATTCGCCAAGCTTTGTGCGCGGTGTGTGTATACCCGGTGTATCCACAAAAATAATCTGCGTTTCGTCAGTAGTGCGGATGCCGAGAATTTTCTGCCTTGTGGTCTGCGGCTTTTGCGAAATAATTGCTACCTTCTGACCGACAGCGCGGTTTATAAGTGTGGATTTGCCCACGTTCGGAAGTCCGACAACGGTAACAAATCCGGATTTAAATTCGTTTGTCATATCTATTCTCCTACAGTAAAGGTTTTTTTGATGGTGTGCCCGCTTTTCTGGGGTAGCCTTTCGGGCATTTCGCCACCTTTTTTATTATTACAATTTTATGGTTTAAATCAGTAAACGGAACGCTTGCCTCTACTGTAGGCATAAGCTCTCCGCCAAGAATTCGGATTGCTTTTTTTGCCGCCGCAAGCTCCTCATCCGCAAGAGGACCTTTAAGCGCAATAAAAAGTCCCCCAACCTTAACAAACGGCAGACAGTATTCGCAAAGGGTTGTCAGGTTTGCAACCGCACGTGATACCGCCACGTCAAACTTTTCACGGTATGCCTTATCCTGCCCCGCATCTTCCGCACGGGAATGAACACACTCTACACCCGAAAGGTTTGTTTCAGAAATAACCGCATTTAAAAAGTTGATTCTTTTTGCAAGCGAGTCAAGAAGTGTAAGTTTAATATCATCCCTTGCCATTTTAAGAGGAAGTCCCGGAAACCCTGCGCCGCAGCCGATATCGGCTACAGTTGCGTTTTCGGGAATAAGGGAAAGTGCCGTAAGAGAGTCAAGAAAATGCTTTGTAATAACCTCTTTCGGCTCGGTAATAGCCGTCAGGTTCACATTTTCGTTCCACTCAAGGAGCAAATCCATATATTTCATAAAATTATCAAGCTGCACATCATTTAAAGAGATAGCGAGCTTATCGCATCCCTCTTTCAAAAGATTTTTCATTAATTTCTCCCGTAATTTTCAAGATATATAAGAAGCACCGCAATATCCGACGGCGAAACCCCCGATATGCGTGATGCCTGCCCAACCGATGCAGGACGCACCGCATCAAGCTTTTGCCGTGCTTCAATACGAAGTCCGTTTATGTCCATATAGTTGATATCAGGCGGCATTTTTTTGCTCTCAAGCTTTTTAAACTGCTCAACCTGAGCGCTCTGGCGCTTAATATATCCCGAATATTTAATTCTTATTTCAACCTGTTCTGCCACATCATAAGGGAGGCCCGGCATTTCGGTTATATTTTTCAAATCGGCATAGAAAATTTCGGGACGGCGAAGAAGCTCGTCCGCTTTTATGCCTGTTGCAATCCTTGTTGAGCCTTTTTCATAAAGGAACGAAAGCACCTTTTCGCTTGGCGGGATAACAAGTTTTTCAAGGCGTTTTATTTCCTTTTCAACTGCCGCTTCTTTTTCAAGGAATTTATTATACCTTTCGTCAGAAATAAGACCTATTTTATGACCTGTCGGTGTAAGACGTGCATCGGCATTGTCCTGACGAAGAATAAGTCTGTATTCACTTCTCGATGTCATCATTCGGTAGGGGTCGTTTGTGCCTTTTGTAACAAGGTCGTCAATAAGCGTGCCTATATATGATTCCGAACGAGGCAGAATAAGCGGCTCCTGCCCCTTTATTTTAAGTGCCGCATTTATTCCTGCAACAAGTCCCTGCGCACCGGCTTCTTCATAACCCGATGTGCCGTTGAACTGACCTGCACCGTAAAGTCCGGAATGGTTTTTAAATTCAAGTGTAGGATAAAGCTGCAGCGGATTTACACAATCGTATTCAATTGCATATGCCGCACGCATAACCACCGCATTTTCAAGACCTTTTATGCTGCGGAGCATTTTTGTCTGCACTTCTTCGGGGAGTGAAGAACTCATTCCCTGAACATACATTTCTTCTGTGGTAAGTCCCATCGGCTCAACAAACACCTGATGGCGTTCCTTATCCGCAAAACGCACCACCTTATCTTCAATTGACGGGCAGTACCTCGGGCCTACACCTTCAATCACGCCCGAATAAAGCGGAGAACGGTGCAGATTATCACGTATTATGGTGTGTGTTTCTTCGTTTGTATAGGTCAAATGGCATTTAACCTTATTTTCAAGCCCTTCTCTTTCGGTTTCAAAAGAAAAGGGGACAATTTCATCATCGCCAAGCTGCTCTTCCATAACAGAATAGTCAACGGAAGAAGCTTTTATTCTTGCGGGAGTACCTGTTTTAAACCTCATCAGTTCAATACCCGCATTTTTAAGACATTCGGAAAGCTCGTTTGCGGGGAACATCCCGTCGGGACCGCCGCTGTAATTAACTTCGCCAAGTATAATTCTGCCTTTCAGGTATGTACCCGATGCAATAATTGCCGCACGGCATTCATAAACGCCGCCCGTATGAGTAACAACGGCGCGTACGGAATTATCGTCATTAAACAGAATTTCGATTACTTCCGCCTGACGGATATCTAAATTTTCCTGAAGCTCAAGACGGTGCTTTACCTCTTCGCTGTAACGGCGTCTGTCAATCTGCGCACGAAGTGAATGTACCGCAGGGCCTTTGCCGCGGTTCAGCATACGCGACTGGATAAAGGTAGCGTCCGCAACCTTACCCATTTCGCCGCCGAGCGCATCAATCTCACGTACAAGGTGCCCCTTTGCCGTACCGCCTATGTTGGGGTTACACGGCATATTTGCAACACTGTCAAGGTTGATTGCAAACATAATAACCTTAAGACCAAGTCTTGCGCCTGCAAATGCGGCTTCATATCCTGCGTGGCCGCCGCCTATAACGGCGATATCATATTTTCCTGCATCAAACTGCGTCATTGTTACCATCCTTAAATGTAAGTGTCATAATTACGGCATCTTCGGTGGGCTTTTCGTAAAAGTCTTTGCGGATGCCGAGGGTTTCAAAACCGAGCTTTTCATAAAGCGAGCGTGCGGCTGTATTTGATACGCGCACTTCAAGTGTAAGAAAAGCACACTTTTTTTCTCTGCAAATGTCAATAATTCTTTCAAGCATCGCCTTACCTGTGCCGCGCCGTCTTGCGCTTTCAATTACGGCAATATTTGTAATATACCCTTCGCCTGCGATGATATGAACGCCCGCAAAACCGAGAACGGTTTTACCTTCAACTGCAATAACATACGTTGCAAGCGAATTATCAAGCTCGCCATAAAACGCATCCTTCGACCAGGGAAGCGAAAAACACGATTTTTCAATTTCCGCAACCTGCGGAACATATTCGGGTTTTAAATAATCTATAATCATAATCTTATTTTCTGCACAAGTTCATTTATTTCTGCGGCAGTTTTCTTATATGTTTCAAGGTCAAGACCATACGGGTCACTTATATCGCCCGACTCGCCCGCCATTTCATAAAGGGTAAAGATTTTTGCGGACGGAAATCCGTTTGCAATAAGGTATGCCTTGTGCGATGCCGTCATTGTAATAATATAATCGGCAGCAGAAACAAGATAATCCTCAAGCTGAATGGGAATTTGCGATGAAATGTCAATTCCAAAGTCTGCCATAGCGATAACACTGTTTTTGTTGATGCGGCTTTCTGTTACAAAAATTCCGGCAGACGTAGCGGCAGCGGGAATATCCGCTTTTTTTGCATAAAAATTAAAAAGCGCCTCCGCCATAGGACTGCGGCATGTATTTCCCGTACAAACAAAAACTATCTTTTTCATCCTTTCACCACCATTATATATAAGTAGAAAATCACATAGTTAGAGTAATTATAACACATATTTATATTAATTTCAATATATTACAATAAAAAAACCGCCGATTTCGGCGGTTTTTGATATTTTAATATGCGTTATATATTGCCGCGGCAGTTGCAATCGGTGAAAGCTTGTGGTTTTTATCAAGTGTGTAGCAATCCCAAAGCGATGCATTAGAAGGATTGGATTTTGTAATTATAATTCTGTCGGACTGTATTGTAAGACCTTTTGTTTCGGAGCTTACTTCATAAGCCGCTTTTCCGTTTGTGTAATAATATGCGGTTGCACTCTGCGACGCCGCATCGTAATCACTTGCAAAAATAAGTGTTTCGGCTGTTTGCGGGTCAAACTCAATATTTGAAACAGCATTTGATGTAAGAAGCTGCTGTTTGCCTGAGTCCACATCGTACAGATAAAGAGAGAATGTGTTGTTTGTATTTTTCACTGTATATGCAAGGGCTTTTCCGTTTCTGCTTATGCGGTATGTGTAAACCGAATCCGCAACAGTTACGGGGTTAGACCACGTGCCTGCTTCGTATTTTGTAAGCATAAGTTGTGAGCCGTTTATAAGATATGCGGCAGTATTTGTTGCATTATCAAATTGCGGGAACGAAGAAAACGGGTTAAGTCCGGGGAAGATTTGCAAAGCATTTGTATCGCGGCTTACGGCAAGTTTGTTTCCTTTAAGAGCACAAATTGCATCGGTGTTTTTTACAAATGTGCTATGGTCATAATAAGCTACACGGTTTTGTGTGGCGCCGGTAATATCTTCCGGACTTACAATTTCAGTAATTCCTGTATCAATTGTTTTTAGTGCAGAACCGTCAAACGGCTGGAAGAATAATGTATTTGTAATGCCGTTCCCCTGACCGATATATGCAACGCCCTCGTTTGGAGAATTGATAATCATAGGTTCTGCCACACCTGTCAGATTTGTACTCATAAGAACCGGCTCGCCGCCATTTATGCGGAGGTCAAGTTCTATATCCATACCCTTGTTTACGGTATAAACAAGTGCGTCATATTTTCCGGAATAATAAACAACAGAACCAATTTCATCATAAACAAGCTTTGGTGCGCCGAAATAGCCTGCAGTATAAAGCTCACCATTATCAACCTGGCTTTCGGCATTTATAAACCAGAACTTACTTGTTTCGCCGCGGAAACCGTAGTGAGGCATATAAAAAGCGTTTGATTCGCAGGGGAGAATGGCAACCATAACGGGCGATTTTCCGGCAATATAGGAATAAAGAATGGTGGATTCAGCTTCGGAAGCTGTATAAAGAATTCTTTTTCCGTTTTTACACATTACTACGCTTGATGTATCAACGCTGTCTGCTACCTTGACGGGTGCTTTTTTACCGATACCGTACCAGTAAAGTGCGTCGTTGTCAATATAGTAAACGTCATTTTCGCCGGTAACAAAATTCACATATTCTGTATATGATTTTATCTGTGGTCCAAAATTAACAAGCTGTGTTTCGTTCACATAAAGGGCAAATCCGCCTGCAATCTGTTTTGTGTAAACAAGCGGCTTTGTATCTCGTCCATCGTCGAACCAGGATGCCACAGGAGAGTCAATATCCGGACGGATAACGCCGTAGAAAACGGATAATCCGACTACAATAACAAGAATAGCCGCAACCACTATAGCAACTATTTTAAACGCTTTCGGAAGCTTTTTGGAGTCGTCATAAAGGTCAACCTCAAAATCTTCCTCATCATCATCTTCGTCTTCTAGCAGATCAAGCTCATCTTCGGAATATTCCTCCGTTTCAGGCTCTTCTTCGGCTATATCTTCATCTTCGGGAATTTCAAGCTCTTCAAATTCGTCCTCTTCCTTATCGCATTCGGGACAAAACTGAAGCTCATCATCAAATTCTTTGCCACAATTTTCGCATATCATAAAAAATCGTCCTTTCCTGATTTTTATTTTTTCATATATTAAATATTATATACTCCTGTCCAAAAATTGTCAATGTTCTTGACAAAAAAGGAAAGCGGCGATATAATAAAAAAGTCAGTCGCAGACAGCTGCTTTTGGTGGCCTACCTGACTATAAACAAAACAAGAAAGGGAATAAAAATGAAAACAAACGTAAAAAATCTGGCGTTTGCAGGCATAATTGCGTGCCTCTATGCAATTTTGACACTTGTGCCGGGGCTTTCGGCACTGTCGTTCGGTCCTCTTCAACTCCGGGTATCGGAGGTTTTAACCGTATTTCCGCTTATTAATCCGTGGGCAATAGCGGGACTTACCGTAGGATGCGCAATTTCAAACCTTGCAAGTCCTATGCTGGCACTTGATTTGCCGTTTGGAACACTTGCCACATTTCTTGCGGCGCTTTGCACATATCTTTTAAGAAACAAACCAAAGCTTGCACTTGCAATGCCTGCAGTATTCAACGGTCTTATAATTGGTTCGATAATTACATTTTTCTATTCGGACATAGCGGCAAAACCGTTTATCTTCATAGGAAATATGCTTACCGTAGCCGCAGGCGAAATTATCGTATGCTATGCACTTGGGTACCCGCTTGTGAAATATTTAAAGAAAAATAATTTATTTTAAAACAAAAACCCCGCATCTGCGGGGTTTTTATTATTCAAATGTTTTTCCGTACGTCGTACTGAGTGCGGATAAGTGTCCAGTTAGGCGGGAAATATGTCATTACCGTCCAGTAGCTTGGTCCGGAAAGGTTATATTTTTCAATCAGCTCAAGCTTTGCCTGGATACTTCTTGCATCCTCAAACCAGGTTATATGCTCCTGACCGTTCATATCAAAATAGCTCAAAAACGGGGACTGCGCAACATT
>JAZRHB010000089.1:0-33915 GCA_045644605.1 Clostridia bacterium | reverse complement strand
GGCAGCGACAAGCAAAACACCATATGGGGAATAGCATTCTTGCTTTTAGCATCATCAATGGAAGCACTTTATGCCATAACATCAAAAAAAGCATCAGGAAAGCTTGGAGCGACCGAAAAAACCTATGTAATGATGTGGGTAGGGGCAATTGTTTTTAACGCCGTAAATATTCTTAAAAAGCTGGCAACCGGCACCATAAATACATATTTTTCGCCGTTTTTTGACATAAGCTCGTTGCTTTGTATATTTTATATGGGTATTGTACCACTTATTATAGCGTTTTTTCTGTATAATTATATGCTTGAACGCGAAAAAACCTCGGTTGTTACGGTGTATATTGGTCTTGAAACCGTTATTGCAGTGATTGCAGGCGCTATTTTTAATAGCGAAACACTGTATTTATACCATATTATAGGTGCAATTTTGATTTTCACAGGCATTATAGGTGTAAATAAACTTGAAATAAACAGTCAAAAGGGGAGAATACAATGAAAACAGTTGAAATATATACAGATGGTGCTTGCAGCGGAAATCCGGGTCCGGGCGGACTTGGTGTAATTCTTAAATTCAATGACACAGAAAAAGAAATTTCACAAGGATACAAACACACCACAAATAACAGAATGGAGCTTCGTGCGGTTATTACAGGTCTTAATATGCTCAAATATCCGTGCAATGTAAAATTATATACCGATTCAAAATATGTAGCCGACAGTATTTTAAAAGGATGGGCAAAAGGATGGCAACAAAACAGTTGGAAAAAAGCTGATAAGAAACCTGCTCTTAATGTGGATTTATGGAAACAGCTTTTAGATCTTCTTGAAATGCACGACGTTGAAATTATCTGGGTTAAAGGACATAACGACCATCCATATAATGAACGTTGTGACAAACTTGCAGTTGCGGCATATAATGGAGATAATCTGATAGAAGATGAGCAGTAAGCTCATTTTCTATTCCAATTAGGCAAAATTAATATTTTGCCTAATTGGAATGGCTGAAGATTTATACTATATATAATTATTATATGCTGTTATTTTGTGCTTTGGCTCCTTATTATATATTGTTCTATATATTTGCATGTTATTAGTTTTCTTTGCATTATTTTAATGATTGTCTTTTAGATTTTATTTTTAAGCTAGCAAATTTGTTTTTCGTGCTTTCTTCTGTATTATTTTTGCTATCTACTCATTTTCATCTGGTTTTTATTAAAAATACTGCTAATGCTGCGATTTGCAGTATTTTCTCGAAAAATGCCGTCTTGCTACGTTAAATAGAAATTTTTCGAACATATCAGACATCATTTGGAAAATTTCTATTTAACGACTATTTTAAACATTTTTGTAAGTTTTGAATAAATTGCATCTAAATATAAAAAATGCATCAAGATAATTATAATTACAGTAAACCTATGGATTTATAGATGCAGCTATGAGAAAATCCGGCAATCTGTAATATATAATGATTTTTTAATTAATTTACACAATGCTACGTTTTGTCGCCTGCTTATATAAATGTTAAACTAAATAAACAAAAAACACCAAAACCGTTACAAATTTGATGGTTTTGGTGTTTTTTGTTTTCAAACGAGCGTTCGATTATTTATATACTGCTATTTACAAGGTCTGTCATATTATAGAATCCCGCGGGTTTGCCGGTCATAAACCTTGCTGCAGCAAGTGCGCCCGATGCAAATACCTCTTTACTATGAGCAGAATGATTAAGTTCAATAACTTCATCTTTACCTGCAAAAATTACACTGTGGTCACCAACAATGGTGCCACCGCGAACTGCATGTATTCCGATCTCATTTTTGGAACGTTTGCATCGTTTGGAATGTCTGTCATAAACATATTCGGCATCAGAAGCCATGCTTTCGTTAATTGCATCTGCAATTGCAAGTGCTGTGCCGCTTGGCGCATCTATTTTCTGATTGTGATGGCGTTCAACAATTTCAATGTCAAATCCATTTAAAATTTCAGTAGCTTTTTTAGCAAGCTGAATTAAAAGATTGATTCCAAGCGACATATTTGCTGAAAAGAATACCGGAATTTCTTTTGACATTTCTTCGAGTTTTTTAAGCTGAAGTGAAGAAAGCCCTGTTGTGCACATTATAATCGGAATATTTCTTTTAAGTGCATATTCGGTAAGGTTTTCAAATGCACTCGGATGTGAAAAGTCAATTATAACATCTGCATCGCCGGTATATTCTTCAGGATTTACATATACAGGGAATTCTGAAGAATCCGTATTTACATCAAATCCGCAAACTATGTTCAAATCATCATTTTCAGCGGCCATTGCAGTAATCACTTTACCCATTTTACCATTTGCGCCACTAAGTATTATATTTGTCATTTGTACAAACTCCTTATTTAATGCAGCCGTGATTCATTAGTGCTTTTCTGAGAATTTCTTTGTTTGAATCAGCCATTTCATAAAGCGGCAGTCTGAGCTCCCCTACTTCAAATCCCATCATATTAAGGGCTGTTTTAACCGGAATCGGATTAACTTCGCAGAAAAGAGCATCTACCAAATCAAGATATTCAAGCTGAAGTGCCGCACTTTTCTTTACGTCGCCTTCAAAATAAGATGCACATATATCGTGCGTTTCTTTCGGGCATACGTTTGCAAGTACGGAAATTACACCTTTACCACCAAGAGAAAGCATTGGTGTTATCATATCATCATTACCTGAATATAAGTATAAATCATCACCGCAAGCTGCTGCAATTTTAGCTGCAAGACCAATATCGCCGCTTGCTTCTTTGATTGCAACAATATTTTCAACTTCTGAAAGTTTTTTACAAGTATCAACAGAAATGTTCATTCCTGTTCTGCCAGGTACGTTATACAGAATAACCGGAATGTTAACCGCATCGGCATTCAGTTTGAAATGCTGATAAAGACCTCTCTGTGATGTTTTGTTGTAGTACGGTGTTACAAGAAGAAGTGCATCTGCACCGGCTTTTTCAGCCGCTTTACTGAGCTCGATAGCATATGCAGTATCGTTACTTCCTGTTCCTGCAATTACAGGCACACGTCCTGCAACTTTTTCTACAGTATACCTGATGATTTCAACGTGCTCTTCATCTGTAAGTGTTGACGCTTCACCCGTTGTACCTGCTACAACAATAGCATCAGTTGAGTTATTTATCTGAAACTCAATCAATCTGTCGTATGCTTCATAATCTATTCCGTTTTCGTTAAGCGGGGTTACAATAGCTACTGCCGAACCCACAAAAGGTGCTTTTTTCATTTTAAAACCCTCCATTTAAAGTCGTTCTAAATCTTTAACTAATTTTATAGCGCCAGAAACATCTGCATTTTCGTCAACGCCCCACGAAACACCGCCACCATATGTATACGAAATAAGGGATATTGATGGGGATTGTGTGTGCCATCCGTCACCCCGATCGGTAAGCAGATACCCAAGGGCTTTGTATTTTTTGCCATAAACAGCATATTCCAGCTGATTTTCAACAGTATTTTCCCCTCTGCCCAAAAATGTATTCTGCGTACTTGTTTCAGGGCAAACATAAAAGTCAAATCCTTCTTTTGCCAAAAATTTTATTGTTGATTCAACCATTGTCGAATGAGGTTCATATCCCCTCTCCAGAGGAATGATATCTCGTGGAAGTTTTCTCGTTGATCCAGGATACAGAATAAGCCTGTTGTCCCAGAACATTGTTTGTTTACCGTACTTTTTAGCAAGTTCATAAATTTGCAGAAGAAAGTTTGTATAAATTCCTTCTGTACTTGTCTCTTTTGCTGTATAATCCGACATTTCTTTTATTTCATCGTAACAAACGTTAATATAATCGGATTCATAATGTGACATTGCATCTGCAAATTTTTTTCCAACCTGTTCAAATCTTGCACAATCAAGCGGATTGAGTGTCGGCACAAGTTCAACACATCTTTCTTTGCAATATGCAGAAAGCTCTTTTATTTCTTGCGGTATTAGAAGATTATTATTATCAAAATACAAATGAAATTGATTGTATTTAATTTCTGACATATAATCTATCATATTTTTTAGTTCGTCAATCTTAGGAGATTTTCCGCAACTGACATAAATCATAATTCCACGATTTTCAATATCCGGTTTGTCGGCAAGTGTAAACTGTGGAATTTGCTTTTTGCACTGTCGGAGCACCTGATTGAGTGTTGTTACTGCACGGAAAGCACTTACATAGCCGCTGTTTCTGATGACAATTTCTTCGTCGAATACATCAATTCTGTATTCTTCTTTCTGAAGGTCTTCGTTAAGCAGAAAGCTAATAACTGTTGTATCCTCACCTTTTTTTGAGGTAAGCTCCGCACCGATGTATTTCTTCACACTTTCAACAAGCTTTTTTGCACCAAAATTATATTCTTCGTCAGGCTCATGACTGAACTCTACAAAGAAATTGGATTTAAATTCAAGAATACCATCTTCATATATTATTGTTTTTGGGTTTGGGAAAATATTAAGCATTTAGCTTCTCCTTATTATCCAAGGTATCCTTTAGCGTGTAAAAGTTCTGCAAGCAATACTGCACCGCCGGCAGCACCTCTTAATGTGTTATGTGAAAGACATACAAATTTGAAATCATACTGTGTGTCTTCACGGAGTCTGCCTATTGAAATTGCCATACCGTTTTCGAGGTTACGTTCAGAATTAACCTGCGGTCTGTTATCTTCTTCAAAATAGTGGAGGAAATGTTTCGGAGCAGAAGGAAGCTCAAGTTTTTGTGCTTCGCCCTGATAATTTCTCCATTTTTCGATAATTTCTTCTTTTGTTGTTTTCTTGTCGAATGAAGCAAATACTGCCGCAAGATGTCCATCACTTACAGGAACACGTATGCACTGTGCTGTGAAAGAAGGAGTTGTAGCAGGAACAATTACTCCATTTTCTATTTTACCCCAAAGTTTAAGTGGTTCTTTTTCTGATTTTTCTTCTTCGCCGCCGATAAACGGAATTACGTTATCAACCATTTCCGGCCATGTTTCAAATGTTTTTCCTGCACCTGAAATTGCCTGGTAAGTACAACAAAGAACTTTTGAAATTCCAAGATCCATAAGCGGATGAAGAGCTGGAACATAGCTCTGGAGTGAGCAGTTTGATTTTACTGCAATAAATCCTTTTTTAGTTCCGAGTCTTTCTCTCTGGAAAGGAATAACATCAATGTGTTCAGGATTGATTTCCGGCACTACCATAGGAACATCCGGAGTAAATCTGTGTGCGCTGTTGTTTGAAACAACCGGGCATTCAGCTTTTGCATATTCTTCTTCAAGTTTTTTGATTTCGTCTTTAGGCATATCAACAGCACAGAAAACAAAATCAACAAGAGAAGCCATTTTCTTTACATCTTTAACTGCATCAAAAACCATTATGTTTTTCACTGATTCAGGAATCGGTGTTTTCATCTGCCATTTTTTTGCAACCGCTTCTTCGTATGTTTTTCCTGCAGAACGTGAGCTTGCCGCCATTGCAGTAATTGTAAACCATGGATGATTTTCAAGCAAGGTTACAAATCTCTGTCCTACCATTCCTGTTGCGCCAACTATACCAACTGTACATTTTCTCATTTTAAATTCACCTTCCTATAATAATAAGCAAGCCGGTTCACAAAAAGAACCGACTGAATTGCTAAAATGTGCAATTTCAGATAGCTCTCCACCATTTTTTATGATGACAATCGTGCAACTGTTAATTACACAACCAACAATCAGCAAACGGCAATTGCTGACGTTTCGGCAGTTTTTCCTTTCGTACATTCATTATCCGGATGCCGCATCCGCAGAATATAGTACTGATAAAACCTGCGCCTCTATCTTACATATATTTTAACATTATATTACGTTCTTGTCAATCATTTTCAGTTTATTTTAAAGGATTTTATTAAAATATGTAGAAATATAACATATATACTATTGTTTTAAGGTGATTTTTGTGAAAAAAGTACTCTTTTTATTTGCTTTTTCGCTTATGCTTTTCGCTTTTAATACCGTAGCTGCGGATGACATAATTAATGTTGGATTATACTATGGCACAGGTGTCCTTCAGGTCGCTGATTTATCTTCTGAAGAAGGGCTTATGTCCCCTGATTTTGAAGAACTCGGCACCGAAATTACCGCAAAATTCAACAGTGATGACAATACTATTGAATTATATGAATACGGCACTGATGATATGCTGTTTAAAACAGAAAGCGACACACCGGTAAGCATATCCGGAATTGATGAAATTACAAAGCTCAATAACAAAAGATACAGAGGTGTTATCACTCTTTATCCATCCGATGAAGGTATGACAATAATCAACGAAATTGATATTGAACAATATCTTTATGGGGTAGTGCCTAAAGAAGCTTCGGCAAGCTGGCCGGAAGAGGCCTTGAAAGCGCAGGCTGTAGCAGCAAGAACATATGTGTTTTCTGCTTTGAACGGCAAACATTCCGACTATGGTTTTGATGTTTGTTCAACAACCGATTGCCAGGTTTATGGCGGATATGATTCTGAGGCTGAATCAACCAATAAAGCAGTTGATGATACAGCCGGAATTATTGCAATCTATGACGGCAAAGCCGTTCATACATTATTTTCTGCCGGCAATGGCGGTTGGGCTGAAGATTCCAAAAATGTATGGGGCGGTACATATCCGTATTTAACCACTTTTAAAGACGAATACGAAGACAGCGATAACATAAATGGTCTTGTTTGGTCAGTCAGCGTTACCCCGAAACAAATTGCAGAGGGTATTGCAAAATATGGCGGTGATGTCGGCGACGTTACAGGAATGAGCATAATTGAAAAATCCGAATCCGGACGAATTCTTAAACTGAAAATAACCGGCACAAAAGGAAGTTTCATTATTGAGAAAGACAGAGCGCGTTCTTTTCTTGGATTAAGGAGCAGTCTTTATACCATTACTCCTCCGTCTTCGCTTCTCGTAGCAGCAACAGCATTAGGAACAAAAGAAATTTCTACCCCCGCTTATGCACTTACCGCTGATGGCGTAAAAAAAGTTTCTTCATCCATACACATGCTTACATCCGAAAAAGTTCAGAAAATTTCTGTAACCACCAATGGTACATACACATTAAATGGTCGTGGTTACGGTCATGGTGTAGGTATGAGTCAGTGGGGCGCATATTGTATGAGCGAAGAAGGATTTACTTATGATGAAATTTTAAAATATTATTATAAAAATATAACCCTCGGCACAACCGAGGATTTAAAGTAAAGGAGAATGTTAAATGATTACAGGAATTGAACACATTGCAGTATGCTCAAAAAACACAAAAGCACTTACCGATTGGTATGTTAAAATGTTTGGATTTAAAGTTGTTTATGACAACGGCAAAGGCACATATTTTGTTGCTGCAGAAGACGGCTCTATGATTGAAGTTATGTCTGCAGATACAGACGGTCCGGAATCCACACCAAATCTCGAAGGTATCCGTCATTTTGCACTTTCTGTTGAATATGACAAATTCGACGATATGGTAGCCGCGCTTAAAACTGAAGGTGTTCCTATAGTAACAGAAGCAACAACATCTTCAAAAGGTGTGAAAACCTTCTTTTTCCGCGATATTGACGGCAATATTTTCCACTTGATAGCACGTCTTTCCCCTTTATATTAAAAAAATATAAAAAAACACTTGATTTTCCCAAATTTGTGTGATATAATCTTTTGATGTATTAAGGATGGTCCTCTATTGGCAGTATTGACCGGTATGAACGTCTAGATTTAAGGAGAGTTTTTAAAATGTTAGAAACAGTAAAACAAATCGGCAAAGAACAGATGAAAGAAAACGTACCTCAGTTTTCTATCGGTGACACTGTAAAAGTACACAACCTTATCAAAGAAGGTACTCGTGAAAGAATTCAGATGTTCGAAGGTATCGTTATTCGCAAGAAAAACGGTGGAATTTCTGAAACATTCACAGTAAGACGTATTTCTTACGGTGTTGGGGTTGAAAAAACATTCCCCCTCCACTCACCTCACGTTGTAAACGTTGAAGTTATCAGAAGAGGTAAAGTTCGTAGATCCCGCCTGTACTATCTCCGTGATAGAGTTGGTAAAGCAGCTAAGGTTAAGGAAAAGTTAGACTAAAAAAGTCGGGAAATGCCCGTTTAGAAAAAGCCGCACTCTACGGGCGGCTTTTTTTATTGTAATTTTATATGACAGGTGAATTTTATGGAAAACACTGGAAATACTACAAAAAACACAAATATCTGGATGGAAATATTCGAATGGGTTCAGGCAATTGTTGTTGCGGTTGTAATTGCTATGTTTTTAAGAACTTATGTATTTACACTTGCATATGTAAGCGGCGATTCCATGGTCCCCACACTTCGCGACAACGACAGACTTATTGTATGGCGTGCCGGATACAGTGCACAGGTTGATGATATTATAATATTCCGTCCGAAACTTCACGAAGATACACCATATGTAAAACGTGTAATTGCTACCGAAGGACAGACCATTGACATTGTCCCTGTAGAAGGCAAAAACTATTGTGAAGTATATGTTGACGGCAACCTTGTAACCGAAAACTTTATAAGCGCAAAAATCAATCTTGCGCACAAAGGAGATATGAAATATCCTGCTGTTGTGCCTGAAGATCATGTCTTTGCTATGGGTGATAACCGTAACTTCAGTAAAGACAGCCGATATAAAGAAGTAGGTATGGTAAGTGATGAATCTATAATCGGAAAAGCTGTTTTCCGTTTCTTCCCATTTAATCAGATGGGACCACTTTCCTAATCGGAGGTTAGTATGAATTTACAATGGTTTCCCGGTCATATGACAAAAACCCGTCGTATGATGGTTGAAAGTTTAAAAATTGTTGATCTGGCGGCAGAGCTTGTTGACGCCCGTCTCCCCCTTTCTTCAAGAAATCCGGAGATTGATAAAATACTTGGTTCAAAACCCAGACTTGTTATTCTGAATAAGTCCGATATGGCAGACGCAAATACCAACAAACTCTGGATTGAATATTTTGCTTCAAAAGGCATTACCGCGCTGGAAGTGAGTTGCAGTACAGGCAAAGGTGTTAATCAGATAACCGCATATGCAAAAAAAGTTCTTGCAGACAAAATTGAAAGAGATAAAGAACGTGGTATAAACCGCAATATCAAAATTATGTTTTGCGGTATTCCGAACGTTGGCAAATCGTCCCTTATAAATCGTCTTGCAGGCAGGGCGGCAACAAAAACCGGAGACAGACCCGGTGTTACAAAAGGTAAGCAGTGGCTCAGACTTCCGTCAGGTATTGAGCTTCTTGATATGCCTGGTATTTTATGGCCAAAATTTGACGACCAGGACGTTGCTCTTAAGCTTGCATATACCGGTGCTATAAAAGACGAAATAATGGATACAGAAGAGCTTGCCTGCTACCTTATTTCTTTCCTTGTAGAAAACTATAAAGACAATCTTGTTATAAGATATAAACTTGATGATATTAATGACTTACAAAGCTATGAAATTCTTGAGATGATAGCAAAAAAACGTGGCTTTTTGCTATCTAAAGGCGAATATGACACACTTCGTGCTTCACACATTTTGCTTGATGAATTCAGGGATTGCAGGCTTGGTAATATAACACTTGAATTTCCAAATTAAAGGAGGACAAAACAATGGCAGCAGAATTAAAATACGAAATCGTAGAAACACTCGGTGTTCTTTCCGAGAACGCAAAAGGATGGACAAAAGAACTCAATCTTATCAAATGGAATGACAATGCTCCTAAATACGACCTTCGCGACTGGGCTCCTGATCACGAACGTATGGGTAAAGGCATTACACTCTCGATGGACGAACTTGCTACTTTGAAAGACATTCTTGAAAGTTTAAGTTAATTTTAATATACTTTCAATGAATATTTGACAAAAATATGTCAAAATATATAAATATATATATTAAGACTTGAAAATTTTACAAATTTGGTGTAAAATATATCAGATAAATATTAGAGAGGTGTAATAAGAATGTTAAACAAAAAAACTGTTGAAGACATTTCCCTTAACGGCAAAAAAGTATTGGTAAGATGCGACTTTAACGTTCCCCTTGATGAGAACAAAAACATTACGGACGAAAACCGTATTGTAGGCGCACTTCCCACAATCAAATATTTAATGGCTAACAATGCAAAAATCGTATTGTGTTCACACCTTGGCAGACCCAAGGGAGAATTCAATATGAAATATAGTCTTGCTCCCGTTGCAACAAGACTTTCCGAACTTCTCGGTGTTAATGTTGTAATGGCTAAAGACGTTATCGGCGACAGTGCAAAAGAAGCTGTTGCAAACTTAAAAGAAGGCGAAATTGTTCTTCTTGAAAACGTTCGTTTCCATGCTGAAGAAGAAAAGAACGATCCTGATTTTGCAAAAGCACTCGCTTCTTTCGGTGAAGTATTTGTAAACGATGCTTTTGGTACAGCTCACAGAGCACATGCGTCAACAGCAGGTGTTGCAGATTATTTACCGGCAGTTTCCGGATATCTCATCAAAAAAGAAATTGATTTCCTCGGAAATGCAGTTTCAAATCCGGAAAGACCGTTCCTTGCTATCCTTGGCGGTGCTAAAGTAAAAGACAAAATCGGTGTTATCAACGCTCTTCTTGACAAAGTTGATGATATCATCATCGGCGGTGGTATGGCTTACACATTCATGAAAGCTATGGGCGGCAACATTGGTAACTCACTTTGTGATAACGAAAGACTTGATTACTGTCTTGAAATAATGGCAAAAGCTAAAGAAAAAGGCGTTAACCTCCTTCTTCCCTGCGATACAGTTGTAGCTGACAACTTCAGCAACGATGCTAATACAAAAGTTGCAAAAGCAGGCGAAATTGAAGATGGTTGGGAAGGTCTTGATATAGGACCGGAAACAATTGAAAAATTCAAAGAAACAATCCTTAATGCAAAAACAATTGTTTGGAACGGACCTATGGGCGTGTTCGAAATGCCTGCATTTGCTAAAGGTACAGTTTCTGTAGCTGAATTCGTTGCAGCAGCTGATGCTACAACAATTATCGGTGGTGGTGATTCCGCAGCTGCTGTTGAACAGCTCGGTTTTGCTGATAAAATGAGCCATATTTCAACAGGTGGCGGCGCAAGCCTTGAATTCCTTGAAGGACTTGAACTTCCGGGTATTGCTTGCTTAGAAGACAAATAATAAGGGGTCGAATAAATTGAGAACTAAAGTTATTGCAGGAAACTGGAAAATGAATAAAACTCCCGATGAGGGAATTAAACTTATAAACGGCATCAAAGCTGCTGCAAATGCGGCTGATTGCGAAGTTGTTGTTTGCACACCGTTTGTTGCTCTCCCCGTTGCTGTTTCCGCAGCAGAAGGCAGCAAAATTGGTGTTGGTGCACAGAATCTTCATTTTGAAGATTCCGGTGCATACACAGGCGAAGTTTCAGCTGATATGCTGAATGCCGTTGGTGTAAAATACGTTGTAATCGGTCATTCCGAAAGACGTGAATATTTTGCAGAAACTGATGAAACAGTAAATAAAAAGACAATCAAAGCTCTTGAAAAAGGTATTGTTCCTATTGTTTGCTGTGGCGAATCTCTTGAACAGAGAGAAAATGGCATTACATTTGAACATATTGCGATGCAGATTAAACTTGCTATGAAAACAATCTCCTCAGCTGATGCTTGCAAGGTTATCATTGCTTACGAACCTATCTGGGCAATCGGCACAGGCCGCACAGCTACAGACGAACAGGCAAATGAAGTTTGCGCAGCAATAAGAAAAACTCTTGCGTCTATTTATGATGAAAAAACTGCCGATACAATCAGAATTCTTTACGGTGGCAGTATGAATGCAAAAAATGCTGAAGGTCTTCTTTCTATGTCCGACATTGACGGCGGACTTATCGGTGGTGCAAGCTTGAAAGAAGAAGATTTTTCAACCATTATCAACTTTGCATAGAATAGAGGTTAAAAAATGTCTAAAAAACCATTATGTTTAATGATTCTTGACGGATACGGAATTGCTCCGCGGGATAATAAAAATGCTATCCATATTGCCGAAACTCCTGTAATGGACAAGCTTATGAAAGAATATCCCAACACAATGCTCAGCGCAAGCGGTATGGACGTTGGTCTTCCAGACGGACAGATGGGTAACTCCGAGGTTGGTCATACCAATATCGGTGCAGGAAGAATTGTTTATCAGGAACTTACAAGAATCACAAAATCTATTAACGATAAAGATTTCTTTGAAAATGAAACTTTGATTGCAGCTATGAACAACTGCATTACAAATTCTTCAAAACTCCACCTTGCAGGGCTTCTTTCCAACGGTGGCGTTCATAGTCATAACACACATTTATATGCGCTTGTTGAAATGGCAAAACTCAAAGGAATAAAAGAAGTATATGTACACTGTTTCCTTGACGGACGTGATGTTCCGCCGAATTCCGGAATAGATTTTGTAAAGGATCTCCAGACAAAGCTTGACGAAATCGGTGTTGGAAAAATTGCTACCGTTATGGGCCGTTATTATGCAATGGACCGTGATAACAGATGGGAACGTGTTGAAAAAGCCTATAATGCAATGGCATTCGGCGAAGGAAAATTTGCTGATACTGCTGCCGAAGCTGTATCTCTCTCCTATTCCGAAGAAGTTTATGATGAATTTGTTGAACCTACAGTAATCACAAAAGGCGCAACAGTTGATACAAACGACAGCGTTGTATTCTTCAACTTCCGTCCTGACCGTGCAAGAGAAATCACAAGATGCTTTGTTGATGATGAATTCTCTGGTTTTGACCGCAAAAAATATAGCAAAGTGTATTATGTGTGTATGACACAGTATGATGCAACAATGCCAAACGTGGAAGTTGCATTCAAACCGCAGACTCTCAACAATACACTTGGTGAAATCTTAAGTAATAAAGGATTATCACAGCTTAGAATTGCTGAAACAGAAAAATATGCACACGTTACTTTCTTTTTCAATGGTGGCGTTGAACAGGTATATGACGGCGAAGACAGGGCGCTTATTAACTCCCCTAAAGTAGCTACATATGACTTAAAACCCGAAATGAGTGCATATGAAGTTACAGATGAAGTTCTTAAAAGAATTAACAGCGATAAATACGATGTAATTATCCTTAATTTTGCTAACTGTGATATGGTTGGACATACAGGTGTTATGGAAGCAGCTGTAAAAGCTGTTGAAGCGGTTGATTCCTGTGTTGGAAAGGTTGTTAATGCAATTAAAGAAAAAGGCGGTATAACACTTATTACTGCCGACCATGGAAACGCAGATTGTATGATTGATACTGATGGCGGTCCGTTTACTGCACATACAACAAACAAAGTTCCGTTTATCGTAATCGGCAAAGACTGCAAGCTTGCTTCCGGTAAACTTGCCGACATTGCACCGACAATGCTTGATATTTTAGGCATTGAAATTCCTGAAGAAATAACAGGAAAAAGCTTAATTGTTCAATAATCCCTAAAGGGAAAAATATATGAAAATCTGAAAGGAGATAAACTCAAATGAAACAGTTTATTGAAATTATCGATGTTGTTGCTCGTGAGATTCTTGATTCTCGCGGTAACCCCACAGTTGAAGTTGAAGTTTACACAGACGACGGTTTTGTAGGCCGTGCTTCCGTACCTTCAGGTGCATCCACAGGTGCTTTTGAAGCAGTTGAACTTCGCGACGGTACAGACAGATACTTAGGAAGAGGCGTTCAGGATGCTGTTGACAACGTTAACAACATTATTGCTGAAGAAGTTATCGGTATGAACGTTCTTGACCAGGTTGCTATCGACAGAGCTATGATTGCTCTTGACGGTACACCTAACAAAGGAAAACTCGGTGCTAACGCTATCCTCGGCGTATCTCTTGCTTGTGCAAAAGCTGCTGCTGAAGCTCTTGGTGTAAGCCTTTACAACTACATTGGCGGTGCCAATGCTAAAACTCTTCCTGTTCCGATGATGAACATCATCAACGGTGGTAAACATGCTGATAACAGCGTTAACATTCAGGAATTTATGATTATGCCGGTTGGTGCTACATCCTTCAAACAGGCTCTCCAGTGGTGTGCTGAAGTATTCCACAACCTCAAATCCGTATTAAAAGGAAAAGGTTACAGCACAGCTGTTGGTGATGAAGGTGGTTTTGCTCCTAACTTAAAGAGCGACGAAGAAGCTATTCAGGTTATTCTTGAAGCTGTTGAAAAAGCAGGTTTCAAACCAGGCGCTGACTTCAGAATTGCTATCGATGCTGCTGCTACAGAAATGTTTGAAGAAGCTAAGAAAATCGGTAAAGACGGTTACTATTTCTGGAAAACAGACATCTTCAAAACAAGAGACGAAATGGTTGCATTCTGGGCTGACCTTGCTGAAAAATACCCGATCATCTCTCTTGAAGACGGTGTAGCTGAAGAAGACTGGGATGGCTGGAAAATCCTCACAGATAAACTCGGCAACAAAATTCAGCTCGTTGGTGACGACCTCTTCGTTACAAACACAGAAAGACTTAAAAAAGGTATTGACCTTGGCGTAAGCAACTCTATCCTCATTAAAGTTAACCAGATCGGTACTTTAACAGAAACTCTTGAAGCTATTGAAATGGCTAACAGAGCAGGATACACAGCTGTTACATCACACAGAAGCGGTGAAACAGAAGATGCTACAATTGCTGACATCGCAGTTGCTACAAACTCCGGTCAGATTAAAACAGGTGCTCCTTCAAGAACAGACCGTGTTGCTAAATACAATCAGCTTCTCAGAATTGAAGAAGAACTTGATGAAATCGCATACTATCCGGGAATCAACGCTTGGTTCAACCTCAAAAACAAATAATAATTATTTAAGTTTTAAAGCGCAACTTTATGGTTGCGCTTTTTTTATTGGATTTTTCCATAAATATGAAAAAAGTTCTTGTGCCTTGACTAAAATTATGATATAATAAATTATGTATAATTTTATTTAAAAGGTGGACTTGTGTTTTGAACAATAAACGCCCAGAACTTCTTGCTCCGGCAAACTTAAATACACTTGAAGCAGCTGTTATTAATGGTGCAGATGCGGTATATCTCGGCGGTAATATGTTCAGCGCAAGAAAATCCGCAAAAAACTTTGATATTTCTGAATTGGAACGTGCGGTTGATTATTGTCATCTGCACAACACAAAAGTATACTTAACTGTAAATACACTTATAGCTGATGATGAAATAAAAGAGTTTTATGATTTTGTTTTTGATACAGCATCACTTGGCGTAGACGCATTTATTGTGCAGGATATCGGTGTTGCAAACTTGATTAAAACAACTATCCCTGAAGTGCCGCTTCACGCAAGCACTCAAATGACAGTTCATAATCTTGGCGGTGCACAGCTTGCAAAGGAATTTGGATTTAAACGCGTGGTTCTTGCAAGAGAACTTTTAAAACAGGAAATTGAGCTTATTTCAAAAGAAAGCGGCATAGAAACTGAGGTTTTCGTACACGGAGCGCTTTGTGTATCATATTCGGGTCAATGCCTTATGAGCAGCCTTATCGGTGGACGAAGTGGAAACCGCGGTGCATGCGCACAGCCGTGCCGTCTCCCCTATAAATTATACAAAGATGATACACTTGTTAAAAGTGGGTATCTTCTTAATACAAAAGACCTTTCGCTTGCACAAAAAATACCTGAACTTATTGCTTCCGGAGTATCTTCATTTAAAATCGAAGGCCGTATGAAAGATGAAAACTATGTTACTGCAAGCGTAAGCGTGTTCCGCAAATGCATTGATAAAAATATACCCTCAAGTGACGAGGATATAAAAATGCTTGAAAATGCCTTTTCTCGTGGCGGTTTTACACAAGGATTCTATGAAACCTCTTCTCTTGCATCCAAAATGAGAACCGAACGCGGAAACAACGATGTTTTTGATAAAAAAGAACTTCTCCCCTCTTTCTCTAACACAAACGAGAGAAAATTACCTGTTGATATTTGTATATCAGCACATACGAACAAAGACCTTTACGGAAAAATCAGCTATAATGATTTTACGTATGAAAGTTATGGAGATAAAGTATCAACCGCTATTAATAAACCCACAGAAAAAGATGTAGTTGAAAGGCAAATAAACAAACTTGGTGATACATCATTTGAAATTGAAAACATTGATATTGATATTGATGATAATATTTTCTTACCACTAAAATCTATCAACGAACTTCGAAGAGATTTAACCGATAATTTAGGTAGTGAAATAGTAAAATCATATAAACGTACTCTTGAAAAAGCTGATTTTCCTGTAGCGTCAGTTCGACAAAAGAAAACAGCGTCTTTTACAGCATGTGTAAGAACAACCGAACAGTATAAGGCTGTTTCTGACGTTGATTTTGCTTATATATTCGTGCCTGTTGAACTTTGGGACAAAATACAGCACAAACCAAATGTTGTTTATGTTTTTCCTGATATAGTCCGCGATACGCATATGGAATACTATACCAGTCATATGGACAAGCTGATAAAAGCAGGAGCAAAAACTGTTTTAAGCGGAAATTACGCCATTTTATCATTAGCAAAGGAAAAGGAATTTGATATATGGGGAAACAGTTCTCTTAATATATTCAATACCTATAGCATTGATTTTTGGGAAAAATATGGTCTTAAAGGCGGATTTTTATCAAACGAACTTACTCTTGATGAAATTTCCCGGCTTGGTGGCTTGAATTTTGAAAAAGTTATAAATATATATGGCTATATTACTGCTATGACAACTGCATACTGCCCTGTTTCATCTTCTGTTGGAAAATGCAATTGCCATAACGGAAAATATACACTTACTGACAGAAAAAATGAATCGTTTGCGATTTTAAAAAACAGCAATTCGTCTGCTTGTAATATCCTTAATTCCAAACCTGTTTATATGGCAGAAAGAATGAATGAACTTAAACGAACCGGTTGTTCATATTTCAACTTTTTGTTCACAACAGAAACAGCAGATGAGTGTAAACACATTTTAAAATTATATGAATCGGGATTACCGTTTGATAAACCCTTTACAAGAGGACATTTTTACAGAGGAATTACACAAATTTGAGGTGATGAATGTGAATAAAGAACTTTATCTTGCATCTGCTTCCCCAAGAAGAAAAGACTTGCTTATCGGTCTTGGTGCAGATATTAAAATTATCAAAACCAACACAGAAGAAAAAATTGATGTTAATCTTCCCCCACACATTCTTGTTCAGGAACTGGCTCTTTTAAAAGGCTCTGCAGCAGCATCCGGGTTGAATGGCGGGCTTGTTGTTTCAGCAGATACAATTGTATGGTTTAAAAACACACCACTTGGGAAGCCCGCTGATAAAGATGCGGCTATTGAAATGCTGTCATCTCTTTCGGGCAATGTGCATCAGGTTTACACCGGAGTTTGTGTTATTGATTCTGCAACCGGCAAATGTGTAACCGACTATGAAGTAACAAACGTTAGTTTTAACCCCCTTTCAAATGATGAAATAGAACGTTATGTTGAATCCGGTGAGCCGTATGACAAAGCCGGCGGATATGGAATTCAGGGCAAAGCTTCCCTTTTTGTTTCAAAAATTGATGGTGATTATTTTAATGTTGTCGGTCTCCCGCTGACAAAGCTAAATAATATATTAAAAAATGAATTTGAGTTTAATTTAATTTAAGGAGTGTATATATGATGTTGTCAAAAGATATTGGTATTGACCTTGGAACCGCAAATTCTCTGGTATACTTAAAAGGAAAAGGAATTGTAGTAAATGAACCCTCTGTTGTGGCAATAAATCATGCTACAGGAGAAGTTCTTGCTGTTGGTAACGAAGCAAAGGATATGATTGGAAGAACGCCCGGTACAATTCTTGCCGTTCGTCCTATGCAGGATGGTGTTATTTCTGATTTTGAAGTTGCACAGGTAATGATTAAAAAACTCATCAGTAAAGCAATGGGCGGAAGTGGTTTATTCTTTAAACCGATGGTTGTTATCTGTATTCCGTCAGGAGTTACCGAAGTTGAAAAAAGAGCCGTTGAAGAAGCAGGTCTTTCTGCCGGCGCAAAAGAAGTATATATGGTTTACGAACCAATGGCTGCTGCAATTGGTTCTGGTCTTCCTGTTGGCGATCCAACCGGCAGTATGATTGTTGATATCGGCGGCGGTACAAGCGAAGTAGCTGTAATTTCACTTGGCGGTATTGTTATTTGTAATTCTCTTCGTGTTGCAGGTGATGCTTTTGATGAAGCAATTATTAACTTTGTTAAAAGAGAATACAGTCTTCAGATTGGGGCACGTACCGCAGAAGACATAAAAATACAGATTGGTTCTGCATATCCGTACGAAGATGAAACTTATATGGAAATTAAAGGCCGTGACCTTGTAACAGGTCTTCCGAAATTAGCAAAAATACGTGCTGAAGAAGTAAGAAGTGCTCTTTATGATCCGGTAAACGAAATAATTGAATGTATTAAAATGACACTTGAAAAAACTCCGCCGGAGCTTGCCGCAGATATTATGGACCGCGGTATTATGCTTGCCGGTGGTGGTGCACTCTTACGCGGACTTGACCGCATAATTACACTTGAAACTAAAATACCTGTTACAATTGCAGATATGCCTCTTAACGGCGTTATCAGAGGAATAGGAACTATTCTTGAAGGTGACGACAGAGGAAATTTAAGACGAGTTCTTGAAACCTCAAAAAGAAAATAATCTGCATAAATCATATGGAGTGATTGTAATGTTAGACCTTATCAAAAAGAAATTTATAACGTTTCTGATTTTGCTTACGATTATTGTAGTTGCAATTTCATTAATTGTATCATCTGTTTTCGGAAATAACGGAAATGCCGGATTTTTAAGCAACACATTCTCTGTTGTTATTTCCCCTTTACAAGGATCTTTTTCCTGGGTAACCGGTAATATTTCTGACGTATTTTCATTTATTGGTCAGGCAACAACAAGCTATAACGAAAACAAAGAACTCAAAAAACAGGTTCTTACACTCCAGCGTGATATTGAAAATATACAGGAATATAAAGATGAAAATTCACGTCTTCGAAACCTGCTTGATTTGCAGTCACAGCTTACAAGCTATCAGACAATCAGCGCAGAGATTATTGCCCGCGATATGAGCGGACATTCAGGCATTATTAAAATTAATAAGGGCAGTATGCATGGTATTGCTCAAAACGATGTTATAATGTCTGCCGGCGGTCTTGTCGGATACGTTTCTGAACTTGGCAGTACATGGGCATCAGTTACAACAATAACATCTTCTGCATCCTATGTAAGCTGTACACTCCCCCGCATTGGCGAAACCACCCTTTTAAGCGGCGGATATGCCGAACACGAAACCGGCACTTGCAGTATGGATTTCATTTCGTCTAAAAGCAGTATTGCTGTTGGCGATTCTGTTGAAACTTCCGGCGAAGGTGATATTTATCCCAGCGGTCTTTTTATCGGTCGTGTCGAGTCAATCACCGATGGTAAAAACGGCGTGTCTAAAAAAGCAACAGTAAAAACATCTGCCGATATAAGAACCTTACGCGAGGTACTTGTAATTAAAATCACAACTGACTAAAGGAGTTATGTATGACAACTCTCAGCACAGTAATAGTTTTATTAATTTCATATATTCTTGAAACTACGCTTTTGTCATCAATAAGCTTTTTTGGTGCATCTCCAAAGTTAGTGCTTGTTATAATCATTTGTTACAGTATGGTTTCCGGCAAAGAAAAAGGCGTTCTTGCAGGCGTGATTACCGGTTTTTTTGTTGATATTTTCAGCAATGGCGCATTTGGAATAAACATTCTTCTTTTTACCTATTCTTCTGCTATTGCCGGTGCTTTGTCCGAGAGGGTTTTTGGCAAAAATGCAATTACTTCTGTTGTAATTACTTTTATTGTAAGTTTTATGTATGGCATCATTTTCGCACTTGCTATGTATATTATGAAAATCGACAGAAATATTGTGTACTTTATTTTTGCATATTTTCTCCCAATGAGTGTTTATAATGCAATATTAAGCTTTTTTATGTACTTACTTATCGAAAACTTAAACACATTATCTTACAGGAGGTCTTAAAGTGCTTATAAAGTTTTTCAAAAACAGAATAAACATTCTTGTTTTGTTTGCATTGGCATTAGCATGTGTCCTCTTTTCAAAGATAATTGATCTTCAGCTTGTAAAAGGCTCGTATTATGCTCAGATTGCAGAACAACGGCTTTATAATAACGGTACGCTTACCGCTCCGCGAGGAGAAATTTCCGACCGTTACGGAAGAGTGCTTGTTACCAATAAAGACGCTTATAGCGTTATAATAAACGATTTGTTTGAAGATAATATTGAACTTAACGATACACTCATTCGTCTTATAAACATAGCGGACAACAATTCTTTCCAATACGAAGATACTCTCCCCGTTTCATACGGATATCCATACGAATTTCGTTTTGGACAGGGGCAGGGTGTCAGCACTAATGAGATTGAATGGAAAGAATATATGGAAGTTCCTTCCGATGCTTCTGCAGATGAAATTGTTAATATTCTTGCGGATAAATATGAAATTACAGTGCGAGAAGATAAACCTTTGCTTCGTAAACTGGTAGGAATAAGATATGATATGAAACGTCGTAATTTCAGCAGCGGCAACCCCTTTACCTTTGCTCAGGATGTTTCCATTCAGCTTGTTTCAAAAATTAAAGAAACCCCGAATAAGCTCACGGGTGTTGATGTTGTATCCAACCCTATAAGGTCTTATCCCATGGAAAATACCGCAGCGCAGCTTTTGGGACAAGTTGGCATAATATATGCCGAGGAATATGCCGAACTCAAGGAAAAAGGTTATAAAATGACTGATACTCTCGGCAAAGACGGGCTTGAAAAATATCTTGAAAGCTATCTTAAAGGCACAGACGGAATGCAAAACCTTGGAATTACAGTCAATGGGGAAACCATCGGTCTTGCTGATGATATTTCTCCTATTCCCGGAAACAAAGCCGTCCTCACCATAGATGCAGATGTTCAAAAAACAGCAGAAGCTTCTCTTGCTGAAGCGGTTGCTCTTATGAAAGAAGCCGGCGCAACTGACATCGAAGGTGCGGCAGCTGTTGCCATTCAGGTAGATACAGGCGAAATTATTGCAATGGCAAATTACCCGACCTATAATCCCGCAACTTTCCGCCAGGATTACTCAAAACTATCTACTGACAAAAACAAACCTATGTTTAACCGTTGCATTGGCGGGGTATATCCCCCCGGCTCAACCTTTAAACCCCTTACAGCGATTGCCGGATTACAGGAAGGTCTTATCACGGGCAACGAACTGATAAACTGTAATGGTCCGTATCAGGCATACGCACCGTCATATCAGCCTGCTTGCTGGATATATAACGATTATGGCGGAAGCCACGAATATATAAATGTCGTTAAAGCTCTTGAAGTTTCGTGTAACATATATTTTTATGAAACAGGGCGCCGTTTAGGAATTGACAAGCTTAACCAATACGGTAAGGCTTTTGGTCTTGGCGAGCTTACCGGAATTGAAATAAGTGGCGAAGCAAAAGGTATCCTTGCCGGTCCTGAATATCGTAAAACAACAGATATTTCCGATGGTATATGGTATCCCGGTGATACAATTCAGGCGGCTATCGGTCAGTCCGATAATATGTTTACTCCTCTGCAAATGGCAAATTACGTTGCCACTATTGCAAATGGCGGAACAAGATACGCGCCTCATCTCGTAAAAGAAATTATAAAACATGATGGTAGCAAAACCCTTGTTTCATTTGAACCTACGGTGCTGAACACCGTAGAAATTTCTCCTGAAAACTTAAAATTTGTTCAGGAAGGTATGCGCAGCGTTGTTAGCGAAGGAAGTGCCAAGGTTAATTTTGAAGATGCAAAATATGAAGCTGCAGGCAAAACAGGAACAGCTCAGACACGAAGAGATAAAACACCGCATAGCTGGTTTGTTTCGTATGCACCTTTTGACGACCCGAAACTAGCTATTGCCGTTATTGTGGAATATGGCGGGGTTAACTCTCTTGGTAAACACGTTTCAAAAGTTGCCCGAAATATGTATGACGCATATTTCTTCAGTAGCAACACAGAAGTTCAGATATCAAATAATACATTAATAAACTAACCGGAGGATTATGATGCAAAACATTCAGTTAAAAGGCGTAAAAGACGGGGTTCGCCTTATCATAACGCCTTCTGCAACTATGGGGAATATAATTTCAGAACTTAAAAGTAAGTTAGAACAATCAATTGATTTATTTAAAGCAAAAGGAGATGTTGTGCTTCATGTTGAAGCCCCTACCCTCTCTTTTGTTGATAAATTAAAAATTCAGGATATTGTACTGAAAAAACATCCTGCAACCATCTTTTCATTTGAACAACCTGATATCTTATCTGTACCCGCTTCTGTTTTCTATACAGGAACTCTTCGTTCGGGGCAAAATCTTCATTCAGATGCTCATCTCGTAATTCTCGGAGATGTAAATCCGGGTGCTGAAATTACTGCCACCGGAAATGTTGTTGTTTTGGGGGCACTCCGTGGAATTGTTCATGCCGGTACTTCAGGTGACCGCAAGGCAAGTGTTTCTGCTCTTATCTTGAATCCTACGCAAATAAGAATTGCAGATATCATAACTCGTTCACCCGACGAAACATCCGAAAGATATCAACCTGAAATAGCATATATAAAAGATGACCGGATTTATATTGATGCGATAACCAAAAAATAATATACAATACTTTTTATAATAAATTATTCAGTTTTCATATGGACAAGCAGTTGTCTGTGTGATATAATAATGTGTGGGGGATTTTTCAAATTTTGGAGGTAGTAATGAGTAAAGTATTTGTTGTAACATCCGGGAAAGGCGGAGTTGGAAAAACCACCACAACCGCAAATATCGGCACCGCACTTGCGATGAACGGACATAAGGTTGTCCTTATTGATGCCGATATCGGTCTTAGAAATCTTGACCTTATTTTAGGTCTTGAAAACAGGGTTGTTTACGACCTTGTTAATGTTATTGAAGGTAAATGTCGCTTAAAACAGGCACTTATCAAGGACAAGCGCCACAAAGATTTGTATATGCTCCCTGCGGCTCAAACGCGCGATAAAGATGCCGTTTCCGCCGAACAAATGAAAAGTTTATGTGATGAGCTTCGCAAGGAATTTGATTACATATTGATTGATTGCCCTGCCGGTATTGAACAGGGATTTAAAAATGCAATCGCCGGTGCGGATGGAGCAATTGTTGTTACGACACCGGAAGTTTCCGCTGTTCGTGACGCAGACAGAATTATCGGTCTTCTCGAAGCAAACGAGATATGTGAACCTCAGCTTATTGTTAACCGTTTGAGAATTGATATGGTTAAAAGCGGCAATATGATGAGTGTTGAAGATATTGTTGAGCTTCTTGCAACCAAGCTTTTGGGTGTTGTTCCTGATGATCCGGAAATAATTATAACATCAAACAAAGGCGAGCCTGCGGCTATCAATACAAAAAGTCGTATTGGCACTGCATACAAAAATATCGCCCAACGAATTGAAGGGCATCAGGTACCTCTTATGGAGATTGAAACAGATACATTACTAACAAAAATCAAAAAGCTGTTTTCCGGCAAGTAATTCGGAGGTGCTCAAATTGTTTGAAAATTTATTTAGCTTTTTTACAAAACAAAAATCCGGTAATATTGCAAAAGACCGAATGCAGGTGCTTCTTGCAATTGACCGCAGAAAAACCTCTGTCATATCTGAAGAAACCATAGATAATATTAAAGAAGAAATTATGCAGGTTATAAGCAAATATCTTGAAATTGATATGGCCTCTCTGGATGTAAAAATCGAAAGGCAAACTGATGATTCAGGAAGAATTGTTTCGGCTGTTGTTGCCAACATTCCCATTAATAAAGAAAATAGAAAATAATATATAGAAAGAGGACGGATATATGAACATAGCATTAATAGCACACGACAAGAAAAAAGAACTTATGGTACAATTCTGTATTGCTTACAAAGGAATCCTTGAGCAACACAATTTATGTGCTACAGGTACCACCGGTGGTCTTATCAGCGAAGCAACCGGTCTTAAAATCCATCGTTTCTTATCCGGTCCTCAGGGAGGCGACCAGCAGATAGGCGCAAGAATTGCATATAACGAAATTGACCTTGTGCTCTTCTTCCGCGACCCTCTTACAGCACAGCCTCACGAACCAGACGTGTCAGCCCTGCTTCGTCTTGCAGATGTGCATAACGTTCCTCTTGCTACAAACTCTGCAACAGCAGAAGTTTTAATTCTTGGTCTTGACCGTGGCGATTTTGCTTGGCGTGAAATTGTTAACCCACGTGCAAACCAAGGGGTTTCCTGATTTTAAATATTTTCAAATATTAATCAAGAGAATTAATAAATTCTCTTGATTTTTTTATATTATATGATATAATATACTATATTAGATAATATGTTATTAAGGGGCAAAACTATGAAAAATAAAAATCCAATATATACACTTGGCGAAGAAATTGCAAATTCGGTTACTCATGGCATAGGCGCACTTCTGGCAATTGCCGCTTGCGCTATTCTTATAGTTACGTCGGCATTTACAGGTGACCCGTATAAAATTGTAAGCTGCTCGATATATGGTGCAAGTTTAATTATAATGTTCTCTATGTCAACCCTTTATCACGCTTTAACTAATCAAAAAGCAAAATTTGTGTTCCGTATATTTGACCATACATCAATATTCATTCTTATTGCCGGAACATACACTCCCATCGCTCTTAATACACTTCGTGGACCTCTTGGCTGGACAATATTTGGCATTGAATGGGCAGTAACAATTTTAGGTATTGTATTAAATTCAATCAGCATTGAACGGTTTAAAAAGTTTTCACTTATTGCATATATAGCAGGAGGATGGTGTATTGTACTTGCCGCTGTCCCCTTTATCAAAGCAATTGAACCTGGCGGACTCTGGTTTATTCTTTCGGGAGGGCTTGCCTATACACTAGGAATTGTTTTTTATAAAATGAAATCTTTAAAATATATGCATTCTTTATGGCATTTATTTGTTTTAGCCGGAGCTATTCTTCAGTACTTCTGTATTCAGCTTTACGTTATATAAAAAAGAGACTTTCGAAAAGAAAGTCTCTTTATTTTTTACTTACCGCATCCGCAATTATGCATTTTACATTCTTTGCTATGCGGACATCCTATACACTTATTTCCTTTTTTCTTTTCTTTGTATATGTATAATGAATCAAGAGTAATTATTGTAATAACAACCGCAATAATGATAATATCTGACATATCACCAACTCCTAAATTATACTGCTGCCGGCTTGTTTTTAAGTGCCTGGTTAGCTTTTATTCCCTTTTCTGATTTAATACACAAAAATGCAATAATTATCACAAACACAGCAACAGCAATGCCTCCTCCGATAGCTGCGCCAATATTTAAAGCAGCAGGGTTTGTGATAAGTGTACCGATTGTATATACAAGATATCCAACTGTATAACCAACCCCAAGCTGAAGGCCTATTCCACCCCAAAGCCATTTTGCACTCTTCATTTCAGCGTTCATAGCACCGATAGCCGCAAAGCATGGCGGTGTAAAGAGATTGAACATAAGATATGCAAGTGCCGCAACTGCTGTAAGCTGCGGTGCTGCTCCCGACAACTCTGCTGTAACATCAGTAAGAACATAGCAAACAGCAATTGTGGCAACCACATTTTCTTTTGCAATAAATCCTGCAACAGCCGCCGCTGCAAACTGCCATGCATGGTATCCAATTACAGGAATAAGCACATAAGCAAACGGTTGCGCCACAGATGCTAAAATTGAAACATCAGCTGTTGCCGCTTCTGCAAATTTCCAGTCAAATGTCTGCATAATCTGTACTACTGTATTACAAAGAAGAATAATAGTAGCCGCCTTAACTATGTATGCCCAACCGCGGCTGCACATGGCTTTTACAGCCCTCCAAAGACTTGGGACTTTGTATTCAGGAAGTTCTATAATGAAGAAGGATTTTTTTGCTTTGTGAGCTGTTATTTTATTAATAAGCAGTGCTCCAAAGAAAATAATGACAATACCTGCAAAATACATCAGTGTTCCAACCCAGGAAGCATCTTCAAAGAACGCTCCGGCAAAAAGTGCAATAACAGGAAGCTTTGCTCCGCAAGGCATAAACGGTGCAAGCATAGCGGTTGCGCGACGTTCACGTTCATTTCGGATTGTTCGGCAAGCCATTACTCCCGGAATTGCACAACCTGTACCGATAACGAAAGGAATTACAGATTTACCCGAAAGTCCTACCTTTTTGAAAATTGGGTCAAGCACAACCGAAACCCTTGCCATATATCCACAATCTTCAAGAAGTGCAATAAGGAAATACATCACCATTACAAGCGGCAGGAAACCTATAACAGCAATAACCCCACCAATAACACCATCAATAAGGAGTGCATAAAGAAGCGGATGGGCATTTTCCAGAAGCCCGCCTATCCACTCCTGACCACTTTCAAGAACACCAACAAGCCAGTCGGCAATCCATACACCGGGACCCGCCTGCGAAACCCAGAACACTGCCCACATAATTACCGCAAAAATCGGAATACCAAGCCATTTATTTGTAAGAATGGCATCAATTTTATCCTGGAAATTCTTTTGATTTGTATGTACTTTTCTTGTTTCTACTTTTTTAACAATATCATTTACAAATTCAAATCGTTTTCTGTCAGCAGCTTCAACTGCTTTTTTACTTGCAAGGTTAATATCTTCTTGTGTGTAAGGTGCTATCTGTCCTTTTCCTTTTAATTTGGCTGCCACTTCTATAACTTCTTTAAGTCCATCTGCCGATGTTGAAATTGTATCAATTACCGGGCAGTCTAATTTTTCTGAAAGAGCCACTGTATCAATTTTTGTTTCTTTCTTTTCATTGATATCTGCTTTGTTCAAAGCTATAACAACAGGAACGCCCAGCTCCAGTAATTGCGTTGTAAAGAATAAGCTACGGCTTAAGTTTGTAGCATCTACTATATTTATTATTACATCCGGATTTTCATTTTTTACATAAGAACTTGTAATACTTTCTTCCGAAGTAAACGGCGACATCGAATATGCCCCCGGAAGGTCAACTGCAATAAGATCTTCCCCGTTATAAAAACTTTTTTTGATTGGATGTTCTTTCTTTTCAACGGTAACACCCGCCCAGTTTCCAACTTTTTCATTTCGGCCGGTAAGCGCATTAAACATAGTGGTTTTCCCACTGTTCGGATTACCTGCTAATGCAATTCTCATAATTGTTTCCCCCTTGAGTTTTCGTTTATTTGTTTAATTTTCTATAGGGTTAGTATTGCCTAACTGTTTTTTAAAAAAACAATCAGCAGATGACTTATTAATAGCATCAAATAATAATCGTTTCTGCTAATTGGTTATCAATATTGTAACGCCCATCTTTTATAGAAACTATACAGCCGCCTTTCAGATGTGAAATAACAGTAATCGGCTCTCCGCTATAGCAACCTAATGAAAAGAGGAACGAATTTAATTCTTCATCATCTGTTTCAATATGCTGAATTATGTACTCTTTTCCTTCCTGCGCTTCAATTAACTTCATAAAATATCACCTAAATTTGCATTTATATGTCGAATTAGCTTAAACTAACCATTGTATTAAAATAAAGATTAGTCTTGACTAACTTATAATAGTTTATCATATCATTTAATAATTGTCAATAGTTTTTTATGTGAAATTTGACATTTTAGGATATATTTGTTATAATTTAGGTAGGTAATAAAACAGTAAGAGGTTGTTTGTATGAAAATAAATGAGTCTGCAGAAAATTATCTCGAAACAATTTTAATGCTTAAAAATAAAAATGGGTATGTACGCAGTATTGATATTGCGCATGCCCTGTCCTTTACGAAACCAAGTGTTTCCGTCGCTATGAAAACCTTGCGCGAAGAGGGATATATTGTTATGGATGATGATAGCGGCATCAATCTTACAGAAAAAGGGCTTGAAGTTGCTTCCAAGGTATATAAAAAACATCAGGTAATTGCAAAAGCACTAATGTCTCTTGGCGTTGATGACGAAACCGCATATAAAGACAGTTGCAAAATTGAACACGATATCAGTGATATAAGCTTTAATAAAATCAAAGAGTATTTACAAAAGAAAAACTTAATAGACTAAAAAAGAGCCTTTATAAAGGCTCTTTTTCTTTTGTTTTCCATATATGTTTAAACACCGGTATTGCAACAAGTGGGAAAAGCATTCCCACAAGCATACCAAGTTTCATACCTATTTGTTCAGGTAATATTCCTATATTCTGTGCAATTGTCATAATGACAGAGTTTTTCATTGCAACATCCGTAACAACTCCAACAAGCAGAGGTCCTACAGACGCCCCCAGATCACCGCCTGCTGCCATCATAGCATAAATAAATACTCCTCCGCCCGGAAATCTGTCTGATGCAACAATAAGCGTTCCCGGCCATAACATCGAAATGCAAAATCCGGTTAAAACACAACTGATAAGACAAACAACCGGAACAGGAGATATTGCCGCAACAAAATAACAAATGGTCGTTCCTATTGCGCTTATAAAAAGGACTTTGTATATGTTCTTTCCTTTTTTACCGTAAAGACTTCTGCCAAAGCCCTGCATTACTGCAAAAAGTGCTACACCAAACACATCTCCCCATATTTTTGAAATTCCTAAAGCATTTTCAAGGTACCCTGACGCCCATTGTGCCATTGTCAGTTCGCTCGAACCACCTAAAAAAATGGCAAAAAAACATAGCCACATCCCTTTATTTTTAAGCAATTTAAGAACACCCGAAAGTTTTTCCGGTGTTTCCATTTCTGGAAGTTTTGCACGCATGAACAACAAGAAAGCTATAAAAGGAATTGCAAGAAATCCGATTGAAAGCCATTGCCAGTTATATGTTCCAAATATAAGCAAGAAAATCGTACTAACAATAACTACCCCTGCTGTACTCCATGCATATACAGAATGGAGTTTGCTCATTTCTCTATCGGGGTCTTTTGCAGGTATAGCAGCAATAACAGGGCTGATCAAAACCTCTGCAAATCCATTTGCCGCCGAAAATATAACCGTACCGATTACAAGACCTGCAAATGCCGAATTCGGAAATATCCACGGCCATACTGCATATATCAATAATCCGATAAATGTTAATGCCGGAGTGGCTTTAACTGCTTTTTTAATTTTAAATTTGTATGAAAAAAATGAAAATATTAAATCTACAAATAGCTGTGTGCAAAAATTTATAACTACAAGCAGCCCGAGAAGTGAATACGAAATGCCGTACATTTTTCTGAACGTCAGAAACAAAATCGGCGAAAGATTAGATGATGCCGCCATAGACATGCTTGTCATATAACATGCCATTTTCACAAGTTTGTTGTTTTTTTCCATTTTGATTTCCCCATAAAAAAGGGGCAATTACGCCCCTTTGATTATTTTTTTAATCCAAGAATTTCAGCAGATTCATCACGCATTTTATATTTAAGAATTTTACCCGCTGCATTCATCGGGAACTCATCAACAAACAAAAAGTATCTTGGAACTTTGTGTCGTGCAATTGATGCATTACCAAATTCGCGCATTTCATTTTCGTCTGCTGACTCGCCTTTATGCAGAATAATCCACGCGCAACATTCTTCGCCGTATCTTTCGTCGGGCACACCAACAACCTGTACATCACGAACTTTCGGATTCGTCAAATAGAATTCTTCAATTTCACGCGGATAGAGGTTTTCACCACCTCTGATAATCATATCTTTAAGACGGCCCGTTACTTTGTAATAACCATCAGGTGTACGACAACAAATATCTCCGGAATGAAGCCATCCGTCAGAATCAATTGCCTGTGCTGTTGCTTCGGGCATTTTGTAATACCCTTTCATAATGTTGAATCCTCGCGCAACAAATTCACCACTTTCGCCATCCGGCATTTCTTCACCAGTTTCAGGGTCTATAATCTTGCACTCAACCCCTGGGAAAGCGCTTCCAACAGTTTCAACTCTATGGTCAATATCTTCGTTAACCTCACCCATTGTACAGCCCGGAGAAGCTTCCGTTTGCCCATAAACAGAAATGATTTCGCGCATATTCATTTCATCTGCCGCACGTCGCATCAAATCCGCCGGACAGTTAGCACCTGCCATAATTCCCGTACGCATATACGAAAAATCTGTTTTTGCAAAATCCGGATGGTTAAACATAGCAATAAACATTGTCGGTACACCATTAAAGCATGTTATATGTTCATCATTAACGCACGCAAGTGAAGATTTTGGCGAAAAATATGGTATCGGACAAAGAGTACCTCCGTGTGTCATCATTGATGTCATAGAAAGTACCATTCCGAAACAATGGAACATAGGTACCTGAATCATCATTCGGTCTGCGGTTGACAAATCCATTCTGTCTCCTATTGTTTTGCCGTTATTTACAATATTACGGTGCGTAAGCATAACGCCTTTCGGGAAGCCTGTTGTACCTGAAGTGTACTGCATATTGCAAACATCGTCCGGTTTAACGAGCGATGCACGTCTGCGGACTTCTTCGCGCGGTACCATAGCAGAACGCGAAAGCATCTGCTCCCAGGTAAGACAGCCCTGCATTTCAAAACCAACAGTTACAACATTTCTGAGGAACGGAAGATTTTTTGAATAAAGCGGTTTACCCGGTTCAAGTATTTTAAGTTCCGGACAGAGTTCTTCAATAATTTCTTTATAATTGATATCTTTACAAAATTCAATCATAACAAGCGTATGTGTATCTGACTGTTTCAAAAGATATTCAATTTCGTGTATTTTATATGCAGTATTTACAGTAACAAGAACGGCGCCAATTTTTGTTGTTGCCCAAAATGAAATAAACCATTCTGGAATGTTTGTTGCCCACACAGCAACGTGGTCACCCGCTTTTACACCCAATGAAATGAGTGCCGCGGCACATTCATCAACATCGCGCCTGAATTGTTCATATGTTCTTGTATAATCAAGCGTAGTGTATTTGAATGCATACTGGTCAGGATATTTTTCAGCCATCGTGTCAAGCACATCAGAAAAAGTTGCATCAAGGATATCATATTTTTTCCACGCAAATGTCCCTGTTTTAGCTCTGTTATAATACATCGCATCAAAATCTTTTTTCTCGCGACCGAGCGATGAAATATAGTTTGTAAAATGAGTCAGAACAATATCTGGATCATCAATTTCATCGTTCCACGCAGCACATATAAACCCGTCAAAATTAAGGGATGACAGGGCATTAATTAACTTTTCAACCGGAAGGTCACCCTCGCCGATTAAAACAGTTTTATCGTCTTTCATATCACCAAGACGAACATATTGTATGTATGCACCGAGCTTTTTAATTGTTGTTTCGGCCGTTTCTCCCGCACTGAAATATGTACCTCTTACGTTCCATGACGCACCTATGGCTGCAGAAGAGAAAAAGTTTATTATATCAATAACATTTTCTGTGTTTGAAAGATATCCTACGGTTTCAAATAAAATACCAACGTCGTTTTTCTCTGCACATTTTACTGCATCATATAATTTCTCGTTCAAAACATCGTGCGAAACCTTTTCTTCCATTCGCACAATTACATTTTCAACGTTTGCGTTTGCCGCCATATTAACATATTTGAGTATTGTTTCTGCCGTTGCTTCTTCTTTTTCAATTGAATAAGGAAAATGAAGCGCAGAAACCGACAAATTTCTGTTAATAAGCTTTCTTTTTGCATCTGCAACGCGGTCGCGGCGCAAGATACTGTCATAATGAGAGCTGCGCTCTTTTATTGCATCGTATATTTCAAAGCCTGTAAAACCGTAGTCATATGCATATCTGCACAAATCGAGAAAGGAGCTGCGATTTACATTCTTTGTTGAAAATACAATTTTCATCTTACTCCTCCTCAAATACGATTTTATTTAATGCGTTGATATAGGCTCTTATACTTGCCGCTACAATATCAGTTGAAATTCCGTTACCGGAATAAAGTTTTCCGTTATTTCTAAGCTTTACAAGTGCAGAACCCAAAGCTTCTTTTCCTTCTGTTACTGCCTGAACCTGAAAATCGTCAAGCTCGTAGTGATGACCGATACACTGTTCAATCGCGCGGAAAACAGAATCAATAGGACCGTCGCCTATGCTTACTCCTGAAATTAGTTCATTGTTATATTTTAATGTAACCTGTGACATAGAACTTGCAACATTACTTGAATTTGTTGTATAGCTTTCAAGATGATATGTTGAAGGCGCCTGCATGGCATGGCTTGCAATAAGTGCTTCAAACTCTTTCGCACCTACTGCTCCTTTTTTATCACATATCTGCATAAGCGTTTTATGTACATTACCACAGTCAGAATCAGAAATATCATATCCTAAAATCTGTGCCGCCTGCGCCACCTGTGCGATAGTACAATCAGAATCAAGAAGAATTTTTTTCTTTTCGCTTACAGCATCTGTTGTTTCATATTCTTCGTGGTTAATACTATCAAGCAAATCATCTATACTTGCATGAATTTTTGTGTTTTTAAGGTTTGTTTCAGCTCCGACTTCCGCCTGACAGGTTGTTATTGCATCAGATAATTTTCCTGTAAGTAGAACATTTTTCCCTGCCATAGCACATTTAAGTCCGTCTGCATCTTTTGCTATTGCAGAAACGGCCGAAGCAACAGCCATATTGATATGGTCAGAAACCTGTACATACACAGGAATTGAAACTGCATTTTTTACTTTTTCTACAAGCGCCGCAATTCCTTCCGGAAGTGTTATTCCCGCATCATCACAAATTGTAACAATTGTCGCGCCATTTGCTTCCGCTTCTTTAACCGCTGTAATAAGAAAATCTTCATCAGCACGTGTTGCATCAAGCGCAGTAAACTCAACATCAGCGCAAAGTTCTTTTGCGCATTTTATAAGTTCTGCTATTTTTGAAAGCATTTTTTCAGCTTTCATATGATATGTATATTCCATCTGTACCGTAGAAACTGGCACTTCCACCTGAAGACGCGGTTTTTTAGCTTCTTTAATGCTTTCCCATGAATTATTTACATCTTCCGCCGAAAATCCAACAGGAATTGCAACTACCGCATTCTGAATTTTCTGAGCAATGGTTTTATATATAATTGTGTCTTCGCGAAGTTTTGTAATAGGAGCAAGTTCAATAACATCTGCGCCTAGTGCATCTGCACAGGAAGCAATTGCTGTTTTTTCTCTGAAAAGAAGATTTGCTCCACGGTCCCGTGAAAGCTTTTTAAGCGTAACGTCTGCGATTGTGATTTTTTTCATTTTGAAAAACTCCTTCCAACTTTATAATCAAAAATTAGTTTAATTATTAACAAAAAAAACGTCCTCGCCTCTTGTTATATAAAGAGACGAAAACGTTCTGTAAACTGTTTGTTTCCGCGGTACCACTCTTCTTCATCCGTTTAGGATGCCCTTTAGATGCCAACACATCTTAACTCTGTTACGGGAGTTCCCGTCTGCCATTACTAATCACGATTCACAGCAGCCGCTCCGCGGTGAGTTCAGCAAACTTTTCCCAATGTCTCGCACCACCCGACATCTCTCCCCAGGCGAAAATACTTTGCTTACTATTCCGCATCATTGCGTTATTAATAAAAGTATTTTAACATATCACCACGATTTTGTCAATATTTTTTTGAAATTTTCTTCCTGATTAGGCTTCAAGTCCCTTTAATAAAAAATAACAGATACCCTTTCGGATATCTGTTATTTTTGGTCGGAGTGTTGTTATAGGATTTATGCAAAAATGCAGTAATAGAAAGGATTTTCGGAATTATAAAATTCATATTAGCTAAATTTTGCAATAAATTGCAAAGTGAAATTATTGCTTCGCAATAGCTAAA
>JAZRHB010000088.1:0-2120 GCA_045644605.1 Clostridia bacterium | reverse complement strand
TTTTCGTTTTCAAGACGTTTAAAAGCATCATCGCCGATTTTAGCTTTATACTTTCCGTAAAGCTCAAGTTCGTCGTCCAAAATACCTACTTTTTTAGCAATTTCGGTAATGGGAAGCATTTTACATTCGTTAGCAATCTGGATGTCTGTTTTCATATGATTCACTCCTATATGATATTCTAAAAGGTTACATAAAAATTTTTTGTTAGTACACAATTTACACAAGGTTATACACAAGAAATTGTCAATAAACAGTGGTTTTTCGAGAGTTATCCACAGAAAAAGAGTGCAATATTAAAGATTTTCCACAGAAAGTAGTTTACATAATTATATTTTCTCCAAGCTGAAGTGATGGATAAGCATTGAGAGAAAGGTCGGAAAAATTATGTTTTTTATATTCGAAAGATCCTGCGCAGGCAATCATCGCTGCGTTGTCGGTACACAAAACCGGTGGCGGCGAATAAAGCGAAATTCCGCATTTGGATGCTGCATCAGCCATTTTATTTTTCAAATATGTGTTGGATGCAACGCCGCCTGCCATACAAACAGTTTTTACGTGTTTGAATTTTGCAGCGTTAATTGTGTTTTCAACAAGAATATCAGTAACTGCTTCCTGAAAAGAAGCGGCAACATCATTTATATTCAGTTCTTCATTTCTTTGATTAAGTTTATGGATTTCGTTAATAACGGCAGTTTTAACCCCGCTGAAGCTGAAGTCAAAACGGTTATCAAGATGTACCCTCGGGAATTTAAAGGCTGTTTTGTTACCGGTAAGGGCAGCTTTTTCAACAGCAGGACCACCGGGATATCCAAGTCCGAGTACACGGGAAATTTTGTCAAAAGCTTCACCTGCGGCATCATCACGTGTTCGGCCTAAAATTTCAAAATCCGAATAATCCTTTGCATATACAATATGGCTGTGCCCGCCCGATGCAACAAGGCAAACAAAAGGAGGCTCAAGTTCAGGATGGGCAACATAGTTTGCAGAAATATGCCCCTCGATATGATGTACAGGAATAAGAGGTATTCCCAGAGAATAGGCGAGAGATTTTGCAAATGAAACACCCACAAGAAGTGCTCCTACAAGTCCGGGACCTGCTGTAACAGCTATTGCGTTAATGTCGGAAAGAGTAACTCCGGCTTCATCAAGAGCTGTCTGCATAACACCATTAACAGCTTCAAGATGCTGTCTTGATGCAATTTCTGGAACAACACCGCCAAATTCACGGTGAATACTTATTTGTGATGAAATTATATTTGACAGAATTGTTTTACCGTCCGATAAAATTGAAACAGAAGTTTCGTCGCACGAAGACTCAATTCCCATAATTAATACATTATCCATAAAAACACCTGAAAAATTAATTAATACATATATTATATCGCACTTGACATTTTTAGTCAAGATTTTGGCAAATAAAAAATCCCCGATGTAAGTTCATCGGGGATTTATTAAAAATTACTGTTTTTTAGTAGCGTATTTAATTATAAGAAGTGTTGCAAGAGTAAGCACAATACCAATCGGGAGAAGAATCCATGCGCTCTGGATAAATGCAGCAATCACATAACAAACAAATGAAATTGCCGCAATTGTGATAGCGTATGGAAGCTGTGTTGAAACGTGGTTGAGGTGGTTGCACTGTGCACCTGCAGATGCCATAATTGTTGTATCTGAAATAGGTGAGCAGTGGTCGCCGCAAACCGCACCGGCAAGACAAGCGGACATACCAATGATAAGGAGTTCGCTACCCGGTTCAAATATTGCTGCAACGATCGGGATAAGGATACCGAATGTACCCCATGATGTTCCTGTTGCAAATGCAAGAACACAAGCTACAAGGAATATGATTGCAGGCAGGAAGTTTGCAAGACCTGCAGCTGCGGAATCCATAAGTGCACCAACAAAATCAGCTGCACCGAGAAGACCTGTCATATTTTTAAGTGCTGTTGCAAATGTAAGGATAAGGATAGCGGGTACCATTGCAATAAAGCCTTTTGGTACGCATTCCATAGCTTCTTTAAATGTAACAACTTTTCTTATCATAAGATACACGATTGTCAAAACAAGAGCAATAAGAGCACCCCACGGGAGACCAACTGTTGCGTCTGTGTTTCCGAAAG
>JAZRHB010000087.1:0-10940 GCA_045644605.1 Clostridia bacterium | reverse complement strand
ACGGCGTAGGGGACATAATACAGGAAACTACGAATGAATACCGATTTGATTTTCTTTCGCATAAAGGTAAACGGAAGCATACGAATAAGATATGTTACGCCTGCCATTGCGATTAAATATACAAAAAAGCTCATTACTCTTCCTCCTCAAATTTTTTCGGAAAAAAGTATGCCAAAATGGCGGAAACCACAACTGCACATATGATAATTGCAAACCCCTGCGGAATATGCGAAAGGAGGGGAATAAAATAAAATGCACAGCTTAAAGCGGACGATAAAATCACCGCTAAAAGAACACCTTTTTCAGTTTTTGTATCGGGGATTATAATTGCAATAAACATACTGTAAATTGCAATGCCAAGTGCACTGCAAACGCTGGCATGAAGAATCTGCCCCGCAAATGCGCCAAGCGCTGTGCCAAGTGTCCAGCCAATGATAGGTAGGGTCATAAGCCCGTACATAAACCGGCGGTTTAAACTTCCTTTTTCGGCAGCGGCAACGGCAAAATTTTCGTCCGTAATGCCAAACGAAATAATAAGACGGTGGAGTGTGCTAAAGCTGCTGTCAAGCTTTTGCGTAAGTGCAATCCCCATAAGACAGTAGCGCAGATTTATGATAAGCTGCGTCAGCATTAGCTCAAGCACGCTGCCGCAGGATGCAATTACCGTGATGCCGGCAAGCTGACCTGCCGATGTTAAGTTTGTCAGTGATATAAGAATTGCCTCAAGACCCGAAAGCCCTTTGCCAACAGCGGTTATTCCAAATCCGAACGAAACGGAAAGATAACCAAGTCCTGTGGCAAGACCTTTTTTCAGTCCGTAAACATATGTATTTTCTTTCATTTTTCCTCCAAAAAAGATGTGTTTCCAAACAAGAATTGTATCACATACCACAGATTTTGTCAAACAAAAAACCCGCCGAAGCGGGTTTTTGAATGTTATTTATTCTTCTTCAGAAATTTCTTTTTCGTGAGCTTCCTGAATATCTTCAAATGCTGAAAGCATTGGTTTAACATCTTCGCCTTTTTTCTTTCTCTTTATGTAGTTGCTTGTGATTTTCATTACAAGCGGAGAAAGGACGATAACACCAATTAAGTTGGGTATCATCATAAGACCGTTGAATGTATCGGAAATATCCCATGCAAGAGAAGATGTAAGGAGTGCACCAAGCATAATTGTTACAAGGTGGATAACCTTATACAGCTTTACTGTTTTTGTGCCGAAAAGGTATTCCCATGCTTTTGAACCGTAGTGGTCCCAACCGAGAACAGTTGTGAATGCAAAAAGTAAAATTGCAATTGCAATGAATTTTCCGCCGATGTTCCAGAATCCGAATACAGTATTGAATGCATCTGCAACCATTGTCGGGCTGTCTGTTACTGAACCTACCGGAGCATAAAGGTTAGGATATACGCCTGATGTAAGAACTACAAGTGCTGTAAGTGTACATACAACCATTGTGTCTGCAAACACTTCAAAAATACCCCACATACCCTGTTTAACGGGTTCTTTAACATTGGAGTTGGAGTGTACCATAACGGAAGAACCAAGACCTGCTTCGTTGGAGAATACACCACGTTTGAAACCCTGTACCATAACGGTTTTGATAAGTGCGCCGGTTACACCGCCGGCTACTGCAACAGGTTTGAATGCTGTTGCAAAAATTGCTTTGAATGCAGGAAGAATATTGGCGTAGTTTACTGCAACGATTGTTACACTTCCGATGATGAAGAGAACAACCATAAACGGTACAACTTTTTCTGCAAAGTTAGCAATTCTTTTAAGACCGCCAAGAACAATAAGACCTGCAATAATAACAAGGATTACACCAAGGATAACTGCATAAAGAGATACACCGTCAAAAACCTGAATGTTTGCAAGAGCGTCGATGCGGAATGCAGATTCAAGGTTTAAAACAATTTTGTTTACCTGACCCATTGCACCGATACCAAATGATGCAAGGAGTGTGAAAATTGAGAAAAGAACAGCAAGGACTTTGCCAACCCATTTGCAGCCTTTTAATTTTCCAAGACCGTCACGGAGGTAGTACATTGCACCGCCGGACCATTCCCCGTCTGCATTTCTTCTTCTGTAATAAATACCGAGAACGTTTTCGGAATAGTTAGTCATCATACCGAAAAATGCTGCAACCCACATCCAGAAAACAGCACCCGGTCCGCCGATTGCAATTGCAGAAGCAACACCGGCAATGTTACCAACACCGATTGTTGCCGCAAGTGCGGTACAAAGTGCCTGGAACGGCGAAATGGATTTTTTGTCTTTTGAATGACCGATTACATCTTTTTTAAATAAGCTTCCAATTGTGTTTTTCCACCACATACCAATGTGTGAAACCTGGAAAAACTTTGTGAGAACGGTTGTAAGCACACCCGTTGCAAGTAAGAGCACAAGACCAAGAGTTGTCCATACAAAAGTATTGACAATACCGTTGTAATGCTCAAGTGACTGTAAGAATGTCATGATTCTATCCCCTTTATAAATATTATATAAAAATAAAAAGAGTCGGTAGCATACCAACTCTAAAAGACAAATAAACAAAACCCGATTACAGGGTTTTTACTTCCGTCCTTTTGCCTGAGAGATTTGGCATTTATGCCTTGCACCTTCGGCACCTGACTTATTCAGGGTTCTCCGGAGAGCTATCCGCCTGCAGTCCCTGCCTCAGTTAAGAGACGCCTGAGAGTTTTACTCCTTCGGCAGCAAAAGTGCTTCCCCTGCAAACTTCACATAGCTATCTATTAAATTTTAACCTTTAACATTATACAACACATATTAGTGTTTGTCAAGCTTTTCTGTCAAACCTTATCATACCTATAATAACGGAGCAAAGCACAAATGTTTCTGTAAGGAAACCGCCTACGGATTTGTTTATCAGGTTATACACCATCCACAGCGGCGATGCCGGAAGCATCAGAAGACGTACTTTTTTCGGGTTTGTAACCCAGAAGCAAACGGTTGAAATAACCATAGATACCATCGGAAAAAGACTGACATATCCTTCCCAGAAAACAATGCCCGTTATTATAAAAATTCCGCTGAAAATGTATAGCCATTTTGTGCCCTTTGCCCATTTTTTGTCTTTATTGTAAAACACAATACTGCGGAGTGTGCCGAAAAGGTTCAGTATACCGCCAAGAGTAGCGCCAATTAAAGTAAAATGGATTGTAAAAAGTGTTCCCGATAAAATCTGGAAAAACAGTATTTTTTTATGATTATTCTGCTGAAATGAGCATACGGCGCAGAAAAGCGCCGCAATTCCTATAATCTGTGCAAATATGTACAAGGGTAATTACTCCTCTTCGTTTGTAAGATTTATGATATAGCTGTAAATGTCCTTATAAATTTTTTCCTTGTGCTTTTCAAGCAGCTTTGCAAGAGCTTGCGCTTCTTTTCTGCCGCCTGCACGGAACGAAAGCTCGAGCGCCGGCATATTGAACTCGTCGTATTTGATATGCACGTTATATTCAAGGTCGGAAACGGGAACGGCCTCGCTTATGAATTCCTTTGCTTTGCCTTTGACCGAATAATTCTTGACAAATTCAGTAATTTCCGTGCGAAGAGAATGAATGAGTCTTTCGGACATAAACGAAAGTGCTTCGCTTCCACGTTCGGTGATGAGATAATAAAGCTCGGTTTCGTAGTAATAGCTATGGATAAAAGCTTCTTTCTCAAGCTCATATTCGCACTGTTTCATTGAAAAGTAGTTTGTACCGCAAACAGTTGACATGGCTTCCGTAATCTGCACGTCGGAAGCTTTTCCGCCGAATTTATCAATTATATATAATAATGCAATTTTTATGTTGAAATCTTTATTTAAAGCAGCTCGCATAATGCCACCTCCATAATATGATATTGTATCACAATCTGAAAACAAATTCAAGCATATAAACATAAAACTTGATTTTAATATGAAAACATGGTATAATACTTAAGTTAAATTGTTTGCTGTTAAGCAAATCAAGGGGGATTTTTAATATGAAATGTACAAACTGTGGACATGACCTTCCGGAAGACGGAAAATTTTGTGAAAACTGCGGTGCTAAAATTGAAGCTCCTGCAGAGCCGGTAACAGAACCTGTAGCAGAGCCTGTGGCAGAAGCTACACCTGTAGTTCCGGCGCCGGAAACACCTGCTCAAAAGAAAAAACCTAACGTATCGCTTATAGCGGCACTTTGCACAATCGGTGCGGTTATTCTTGCGGTAGTTTTATTCTTTATACTAAGCGGACCGAAAACTGTTTCGGACACAAAAGCAAAGGGTATAATTGAGGATGTTGTTGAAATCCTTGAAGATGAGCCGGTTGATTATGATGAAGCGGCAAAGAAAATAAAGAAAATGAAGCTTGAAGAAGGCTCACAATATACAGAAATATTTGGAGAAATCAAAGAAATTGTTGCGGCAAAACCGCGTGTAGTAAAAACAAATTCCGACGATTATCCTAACGTAACGGTTGAATTTGAAGTGGACAGTAATGTTGAATACGGCATAAAAGACTTCAGGGTGCTGGATGAATATTATAATGAAATTATTGTATCCAAGCTTGAAAAAACCGGAAAAAATTATAAGCTTACATATCCGGCAACAACAGACGGATATGAGGATGATGTTGAAAACGAGATTTTGTTCAAAAAATATAAAAATCTTGATTTTTCCATTCCGTTTGAATTTGACGCAAAGGAAATAAACGATGCGAAAATTACCTTTGCAACATCAAACGTAGAAGCATATCCCGAAGTTTCGCTTTTCTTAAAGGTTGTTGACGAAAGTGGCTACCCCGTTGAAAACTTAACTGCAAAAGACTTTGTTGTAAAAGAATATATGGATATAGACGATTATCTTGAACGTGATGTTATTTATGCGGCTAAGGTTGAAGGGAGTGCGGCACTTAACGTAAGTCTTGCACTTGACAGAAGCAGCAGTCTTAACGATGATGATATGAGAAAAATAAAAAATGCCACAAACACATTCTTATCAAAAATTCAGTTTGAAACGGGCGATAAGGCTGAAATTGTGTCATTTGATACAAACGTAATGCAGATGTGTATGTTCACAAACAACAGACAGAACCTTATGAACGGTGTAAACAGTATGCATCCGTACGGTCTTACTGCCTGTTATGACGCTATTATAAGGTCAATTCAGAATGCAAGCACACAAAACGGTGCAAGATGTGTTATTGTATTTACAGACGGTGATGATACCAAAAGCAGAAGCTCCCTTGAAGAAGTTATAAGACTTGCAAAAGAAAAGAGTGTTCCCGTATATACCATCGGTGTAGGCGGGCAGCTTAAAGCAGACAGACTTCGCAGAATTGCAAACGAAACAGGCGGAACATATCATCATATTGATGACATTTCATCAATGAGCAGAGTATATGATGAAATATACAGAGAACAGAAAAATATGTATCAAGTGAAATATATAAGTGATGCATCCATCCCGCAGGACGCAGAACGTGGCGTTCTTGTTACGGTAAGCGGTAATGGATATAAAGGATATATCGACAGAACATATACACCTGTAGTTCCTGTTGCAAATCAGCAGCACGCTTCAAGATATGAAGTTATAAAAGCGGACATCACATGGGAAGATGCAAACAGAATCTGTATTGAAAAAGGCGGACATCTTGCTACAATTTCAAGCAAGGCGGAGGAAGACCAGATTATAGCGGTTGCGGAACAATCCGGTGTTGAACGTCTCTGGATTGGCGGATATACCACAAACGACCATAATAATCAGGCTGTCGGACATTGGGTAATGGGTGAACCGTTTGAATATCAGAACTGGTATAATGAAGGCGAGCCGTCAAGATTTGACAGCGATAATGCAGAAGAATTCTACCTCATGCTGTGGAAAATAAGCGGCAGATGGTCATGGAACGACCAGAGAAATGACCTTATAAACAGTCCGTTTAGAACTACATACGAAGGTAAAATGGGATATGTAATTGAGTATGAAAACTAATTTAAAAAAGCTACTGTTTTTTGTTATAATTATTACTATTATAGCGGCTGCGGTGCTGCTTATAAAACCGGCACCAAAGCAAGCTGACCCTATAGTTTCTCCGTCGCCCGTGCCGACGCCGTCGGCTGTGGTGCCGGAGGAAAATCCGGTTTTATCCCGTGCGGATGAAATACTTTCCCGAATGACGCTTCGTGAAAAGCTGTATCAGATGTTTATTGTTACTCCGGATATGCTTGCGGGTGAAAAAGGCGTTAAGAGTATGACACCGGCACTTAAAGAAGGTCTTGAAACCTTTCCGGTTGGCGGAATTATCTATATGGGCGAAAATGTTTCAAGTGCGAATCAGATTAAAACACTTATTTCGGAAACGGCAAAAATTTCCGAAATACCGCTGTTTGTTTCTGTGGATCAGGAAGGTGGCGGGGTTGCAAGGCTGAAAGAAAATGTTGGTTTTCCAATATTTGATAATATGTATGATTATAAAGATGAGGGAACTGATACAGCATACAAAAATGCAAAAACAATAGCAGAAAATCTGGTGAAGCTTGGGTTTAATCTTGATTTTGCACCCGTTGCGGATGTGTGGTCAAATAAAGAAAACACAGTAATCGGCAAAAGGGCATACAGCGATGACTTCGTTGAGGCGGCAGAGCTTGTGGCAAGTGCGGTAAAAGGATTTAATGACGGCGGGGTAATATGCACGCTTAAGCATTTTCCCGGACACGGAAGCACATATCAGGATTCTCATTTGGAGCCTGCATATATAAAGAAATCAAAGCAGGAGCTTGAGAAAACAGAAATTCTTCCGTTTAAAGCGGGGATGAATGCCGGCGTGGATGTAATAATGGCAGGGCATCTTACCGTATGGGGAATAGATGATACACAGCCGGCAACTGTTTCAAAAGCGGTGCTGACAGATTATCTTAAAGGCGAGCTCGGATATGACGGGCTTATAATTACCGATGCGCTTAATATGGGTGCGGTAGCGGGTATGTATAAGCCGGGCGAAATTGCGGTTAAAGCCGTAAAAGCCGGGATTGATGTTCTGCTTATGCCGGTACATCTTCGTTCGTCGGCAGCGGGTATTGAATCTGCAGTATTAAACGGCGAAATCAGCGAAGAACGTATAAACGAAAGTGTAAGAAAAATACTTGAAATTAAAATTAAGTATGGGATAATAAAGTAAAGAGGTATAACTATGATACTGGCAGTTGATATAGGAAATACAAATATTGTGCTTGGCGGATTTGAAGGCGATACAATTAAGTTTGTGGCAAGAATTGCAACAAATCCCGGTAAAACCGAGGATGAATACGCAACCAAAATAAGAAGTATTCTTGCTCTTCATGAAATAAATCCGACAGAAATTAAAGGTGCTATTGTGGCGTCGGTTGTGCCGCCGCTTAACATCATTATAAAAAAAGCAATAAAAATGGTTTACGGTGTTGACCCGATTATGGTAAGCCCCGGAATAAAAACCGGCATAAACATAAAATGTGATGAGCCGGCAACTGTTGGGGCAGACCTTATCTGTGCCTGCGTTGCGGCACATTTCATCTATGGAAGCCCCTCACTTGTTATTGATATGGGTACGGCAACAAAAATTATGGTTGTGGATAAATCGGGTGCGTTTTGCGGTGCGGCAATTGCTCCGGGTGTAAATATCGGGCTTGCGGCGCTTGCAAGGGGAACTGCACAGCTTCCGCAAATCAGTCTTGAAGCACCTAAATCCGCCCTCGGTAAAAATACTGCCGATTGTATGCGTTCCGGCGTTGTGTTTGGTAATGCGGCTATGATAGACGGTATGATTGACAGATTTAATACCGAAATGGGCGAAAATCTTCCCGTAATTGCAACGGGCGGAATTTCGGGCGCAATAGTGAAATATTGTAACCACGATATAACTTTTGACGAAGACCTTGTCCTTAAAGGACTTAATATACTTTATAAGAAAAACTCGGTATAAGACCGTAAGGTTTTATATATAAAATTATGCGTTGCATCCCTTTGGGAGCGACAGCAAGGAGGAATTTTTAAAATGGAAAGAAAAATGTCAACAGAGAAAATGGTATTGGGTGCAATACTTACGGCACTTGTAATTGTGTTGCAGCTTGTGGCATCAATAGCCGGAAGATTTGGATTTTTTACAATTAATCTTTCGCTTGTGCCTATTGTAATCGGCGCGGCAACCTGCGGACTGGGTGTCGGAGCGTGGCTTGGATTTGTATCCGGGTGTGTTGTGCTGGGGATGGATTCAGCTGCATTTCTTGCGGTTAATCCTATAGCTACAGTGGTTGTTGTGCTTGCAAAAGGAATACTTTGCGGCGTTGCGGCGGCATGGGTATTTAGTCTTCTTAAGTCAAAGAATATTTACGTTGCTGTAATAGCAGCGGCAATTGTATGCCCTGTAGTTAACACGGGAATATTTTTCCTTGGTTGTATGGCATTTTTTGTGCCGTTTATAGAAGCAAAGATAGCAGAAATGAATTTTGCGGGAAATGCCGCACAATTTGTTATATTTGTGTTTATCGGAATAAACTTTATCCTTGAAATGCTGGTAAATGCAGTTCTTAGTCCGATAATTGTCAGAGTTTTAAAAGTAAGAAAAGCTTAAATCTTAAAAAACTACTGCAGGTGCCTTTTTGGCAACTGCAGAAATTATATCTAAAGGAAGATAAATATGAAATTCAACATACTTACTCTTTTTCCTAATATGTTCAAGGGCGTACTTGAAGAAAGCATAATCGGCAGAGCAGAAAAAAAGGGAATACTTTCGTTTAATTATGTTAATATACGAGATTTTACAAATGATAAACACGGCAGGGTGGATGACTATGCCTATGGCGGTGGCACAGGTCTTGTAATGGCGGTACAGCCTATTTATGATGCGTGGAAATCCGTTTGCGGGGATAAAAAGAAATTCACTGTATATATGTCGCCGCAGGGGAAACCCTTAAATCAAAAGCTTGTTGAAAAGCTTGCAACGTATGACGAGCTTGTGATTATCTGCGGTCATTATGAAGGTATTGACGAAAGGGTAATTGAAGAGGTTGTTGATATGGAGGTATCAATCGGCGACTATGTTCTTACCGGCGGCGAAATTCCGGCAATGGCAATGATTGATGCGGTATCCCGTCTTGTGCCGGGCGTACTTCCGGGCGAGGAAGCATATTCTGAAGAATCGCATTATAACGGACTTCTTGAATATCCTAACTACACAAGACCTGAAACAATACTTGGGAAAAAAGTACCCGATGTGCTTTTGTCGGGGCATCATAAAAATATTCAGGTGTGGAAAAGACAGCAATCGCTTTTCAGAACGTGGCTCAAACGCCCTGATTTGCTTAGAAAAGCAAAGCTTTCAAAAGAAGATGAGAAATTCGTTAAAAAGCTTAAATATAAACGCAGAAATAAGGTTCAAAGTGCCGTTTGGGATGAATAATTTTGTGCATAGTGCATAAAAATCATTAAATTGTACACAATTTCTTGGCACTTTTGGTCAAAATGCTTATTAAATTTTCAAATCATTGTACATAAATACTAAATACAATATCGTTTAAATATGTTATAATATTTATATAGCTTTTATTAAGCGATGGAATTTAGAAACGGAGATGATTTGAAATGAACATTTATGAAGGGAAAAAAATCAGAAACATAGCTTTATTATCACACAGTAAAGCTGGCACAACATCACTTGCAGAAGCAATGGCTTACAATGCGGGTGTAATTTCCAGAATCGGCAAAGTGGAAGACGGAAATACTGTTTGTGACTATGATTCTGAAGAAGTAAAAAGAAGTATTTCGATTCGCTCCTCTCTTGTTGCGCTTGAGTGGTCGGGTCATAAACTTAATATTATAGATACACCGGGTTATTTTGATTTTGTAGGCGAAATGGACAGCGCAATTTCCGCGTGCGATTTGGGACTTATTGTTTTAAGCGGAAAATCCGGTGTTGGCGTTGGAACTGAAATAGCTTTCAAAAAAGCTGAAAAAGCAGGTCTTCCTGTTATGTTCTATGTAAATAAGGTTGACCACGAAAACTCTCATTTTGATAAAGTGGTTGAACAGATGCAGGGCGTTTTCGGTACTAAAGCTGTGCCGATACAGATACCGATTTTTGAAGATGCAGAATACAAAGGATATGTTGACGTTGTTGAAAATAAAGCATATATCTTTGAAGGCGATAAAAAACGTGTTACCGATATTCCTGAAGAATATTATGCTCAGGCTCAGGATGTAAAAGGTGCAATATGTGAACTTATTGCCGAAGCGGATGAAGAGCTTCTTGAAAAATTCTTCTCTGACCAGCCGTTTACATATGAAGACCTTAAAGGCGGTATTTACAAAGCAGTAATTGAAAAAAGCATATATCCGATTATGTGCGGTAGTGCAACAAGCAACAAAGGTGTTGTAGGTCTTATGGATAACCTTATTCTGTTTGCACCGTCACCTGAAGATATGCCTGTAAAATCCGCAATGCTCGGCGAAGAAATTGCCGATATTGAATTTGGCAACGACAAACCACTTGCAGCCCAGGTATTCAAAACAATTATTGACCCGTTTGTTGGTAAGCTTTCACTTGTTCGTGTATATTCCGGAAGCGTTAGTAAAAACGCAAGTCTTTATAACGTAAATAAAGCAATGACAGAAAAAATCGGTACGGTAATGACACTTTGCGGTAAAGATAAAATTGAACTTGACAAAGTATGTGCCGGCGATATTTTTGCAGTTGCAAAGCTTACAGATACCGAAACAGGCGACACATTTACAACACAGGGAAAAGCATACAAGTTTGATGATATAGAATTTGCTACTGCTGTTTACACAATGGCAATTTCCCCGAAAGCAAGAGGCGATGAAGAAAAAATCAGCGCCGGTATGCAGAAGCTTCTTGAAGAAGATAAAACATTGAAATTTGAAAATAATTCCGAAATCAAACAGCTTCTTGTATCAG